>CAYOKJ010000049.1:0-21093 GCA_964404485.1 uncultured Bacteroidales bacterium
CTTATTATTTTTTATTTGCTTTGTTTACGAGCAGCATTTACAACATTATTAAAATATAACGCAAATGGACGGTAAGCTAAATGCGACCATTTAGAAAACGGAACCTCTATCATTAACATTGGGAAAAGCACCATTATATGAATTACATATATGTAATATGTTGGATAAGGCATTCCATAAATTCTAAATATATGAACTAATATTCCTGTTATAGTTGTTAAAAATAATAACACCAGAAAAGTCCAGTCGGTAACATGAGAGTGTTTGCTTTTTTCCTGATTCTTTTTTATTCTTGAATAAGAAAAGTAAACCAAACCAACAATTAAACCAATGGTAGCATAGTAACCTAAAATTCGTTGAGGGTGCCACCATTCATATATGTTATCAGTTTGAAACCAACCTAAGAAAACAACAATCAGAATAAGCATTAAAGCATAACTAGACATTAACAACAAGTGAGCAATCCAGAATAAACTAAAGTTAATTTTTTTCTTAGTTTCGAGCTGATCACATTTTGAAAATTGCCATTGTGTAACTGCATGAAAAATTGGTTTAAATATTTCAGTAAAATATAACTTAATTGGAATTTTTAGTCCTTTGTTACTTCTTACAATTTTCAAATACATATTAAAAACATTCGACAAAAGAAAAAATGCCAATAAGCCTGCCATAGTCCAGTCACCTATTTCAATTTGTTTCCATGGTGCAAATGTATTTAGTTGAACTCCACCATCGGCTGTTAAAACAGTTGTCATTGGTCCGTGAAAAAATATAAAAAGAACAAGGATAATTGCTGCCAGGAAAAGAATTGAACCAAATTCCCATACTTTTGAAGTATATAATTTTTTAGCTAAACCTGTCCAGTCATATTTTGAAGTCAGGTATCGTCGTAACGACATCATTAACTCACCTGGGTTAGCTTGTTTTGGACAAGTTTCACTACACTCGCCACAATAGTAACACAACCATGGGTCAACTGAAGCTTGTATTTCATCTTCGAGACCAAGAACACTTAATCTTACCATTTTTCTCGGGAATGAATTATCTTCATCTGATAAAGAACAAACAGCAGTACAATTACCACAATTGAAGCAGGCGTGTAAATCTATTGCCCCAAATTCTTTAAGTTCGTCTGCAAAGCCCGGATTTATTTTTGACATTTTTTATTTCTTTTTAGTTAATTTATAAAAAAAGTATTCATCCATATCATCAATCTCATCAGTTTCAATACTTCCATATTTCATCAAAGTCATCAGATTAAAAGTTACCAAATCAAGCGGAAGTTTTATCTCTTCAGCAATTTGAGGAATAGTTTTAGGTTTTTCTTTAAGAGCTCCAAGAATGGCTCTCTTAATTTTGTTAAACTCTTTTAATTTAGTTTTAACCTCTTCCGAAACTGTCCTTTTTTCTTTTATTTTATCTATGGTTTTCATTTATAAATACTTTCTGTTTTTAAATAATAATATAAATTTTATCATGAAATTAAAGCATCAATCACGGTTTCAATTTGCGTATCAGTATATCCAATTAATTGAATCGCATTTGATGGACATACAGGTAAACACATTCCACAACCTTTACAATTTGTTTCATTAACTTTTGCAACAGCTTTTCCTTCATTATCAATTTTTATAATTGCATCGTAAGGACAAACTTCGGAACATTTACCACACCATTCGCAAAGTGATTTGTCAATTTTAGCAAGTGTAGGTTCAAGTTCAATTTCTCCTTTTTTAACTAAAGAATTTGCCTTTACTGCTGCTGATAATGATGAATTAACTGATTCTGTAATGTTTTTTGGTCCCTGACAAGCACCTGCAATATGAATGCCGTCAATAACAGTTTCAACAGGTCGAAGTTTTGGATGAATTTCATTGAAAAATTTATCTCTACCATAAGGAACTTTCAAAATATCCCCAATTGTATTATTTTTTCGCGGAACCATTCCGGTAACTAAAACAACCAAATCAGCTTCAGCTTCAATTTCTTTATTCAGTGTTAGAATGTCATTGACTTTAACAATCGTTTTGTTACCATGTTTTTCAACAATAGCAGCATCATTTTCAAATGTTTGTAAAAAGATATCTCCGTTTTCCGATGATTTTTTATATAACATCTCCTGTTTACCGTAGGTTCGAATACCTCTTGTAAAATGGAAATTATTAATATCAGAATATTTTTCTCTAACAATAATAGAAGTATGAATTGCAGAAGTACAACAATATCGAGAACAATATTTGTTTTCACCTTCTAACTGGCGACTTCCAACACAGTAGATGTATGCAATATTCTTTATTTTCTTACCCTTATATTCTAAGTCTTTTTCGTTAAGTTCGATAAGTCTTTTAAATTGCTGAAGAGTAATTACATTATCAATTTCTTGATATCCAAATTCACCTTTTGATGGTTCGTATGGATCGAAACCAGTACTTAGCAAATATGCACCTGCATTAATTTCAATGATTTCTTCTTTTTGATCAAGATCAATATTAGGGCAAACCTTCACACATTCCCCACATTTATTGCAAGCATCTGTGTCAATAGCCGGAATCATTGGGAATTCACTGGGATAGTTTTTATATATTGCTTTTCTTTTAGTAAGATTAAAGTTAAAATCGTCATCAACTTCTATTGGACATACTTCAACAGCTTTATCAAATTTTGTCCAATCCATTTCACAACCAGGAACGACATGTCGAGGTTTTATTTTGACTTTAATAATAAAGTTTCCTACACCTCCATTATTTGAAATAATATCAGCACCGGTAAAAAGAGTGATATTTTTATATTCCATTATTTTCTTGTAAAGTGCAGAAATAACTTCTCTACCGGTTTGATTTGTGGAAAAAAGTTCATTCCACTGTGATGCTCTTCCTCCAACAAAATATTCTCTTTCTAAAAGGTAAACATATGATCCCATGTCTGCAAGTTCAATAGCAGCTCGCATACCGGCAATTCCAGCACCTACAACAACAACAATATTTTTTGCTGATATTTTTAAGGGAGTTAATGCTTCTGAATGTTTTACTCTTGAAATGCCACCTTTTACAAGCTGAATTGCTTTTTCAGTTGCTTCAACTTTTTTATCAGAATGTGCCCATGAACATTGCTCACGAATATTTACCTGTACGTAATTATATGGGTTTAAACCGGCACGTATTGCAACATTTCTAAATGTAAACAAATGAAGTTTTGGTGAACAAGATGCGACAACAAGAGAATCAAGACCTTTTTCTTTTATATCATTAATCATTTCCTGCTGAGTTGAATCAGCACAGGCAAACATTGTTGTTTTTGCAAGATTAACACCTGCTTCTTTAGCAACTATTTCTTTTACTTTTTCAACATCCACATAGTCGGAAATATTTGAACCACATTGACAGATATATACACCGATTTTATTTTTCATTTTGTTCCTTCCTTATATAACTTGCTGCTTCTGCTGATGCTGCACCTGCTGATAATATTGAATCCGGGATATCCATTGGACCTGATGCTGTACCAGAAACAAAAATTCCATCTATACTTGTTTTTGCAGGACAGCTTAATTCATCAACTTGTTTTATGTAATTAAACTCATCTTTTTCAACAGCATTATTTTTAAACATTGTTGAATATTCGGTATTTGGTAATATCCCTACTGATAAGACAACCAAATCGTGTTCGGCTTCTTTTACTTTACCTTCTACCAAATCTTCGTATCGGAGCATAAGATTACCATTTTCTTTTTCAGAAATTCTACCTACTTTACTTTTGATAAATTCTACTCCCATACCTTTTGCTTGCTGGTAGAATTCACAAAAGCCTTTACCGAAAGCTCTTATATTTATATAATAGATTGTTACATCTGCCATTGGTAAAGCACCCATTAATAGCTGTGCCTGTTTTGTAGAATACATACAACAAACTTGAGAACAGATGGGGTTTCCAACAGTCTCGTCACGAGAACCAACACATAATACATATGCAATGTTATCAGGCATTTTACCATCTTTCGGTCGTAAAACAGTATTATATGGTCGCGTAGGAACAAGCTGTCTCTCCATTTGCATTGATGTTACCACATTTTTATATTTCCCGTAACCATAGCGTTTGATAATAGTTGGATCAAATAAATTAAAACCAGTAGCAAAAACTACAGACTTGATTTTTAGGGTAGTTCTAATATCTTCTTGTGTAAAATCAATTGCATCAGCAGGGCAAACCTTTTCACATTTACCACAAAGAATACAATTCTCAATATCAATAGCGGCAATACGTGGATTTGCAATACTGAAAGGAATATATACTGCTTTCCTTCCTACCAAATCGTATTGATACTGATCCTCTATAACAACAGGACAATTATCTTCACAAATTTGGCAACCTGTACAATCATCTGTTACATATCTTGGTTTTTCAACTAAAACAGCTGAGAAATTATTTTCGGAATGTTTTTTAATATCTTCAATTATACTGTTAGTATAAATTGTAATGTTTGGATGTCTTGCTGTTTCCGAGACTTTTGGTGTTGTTATGCAAGCGGCACAATCGAGAGTTGGAAATACTTTACTAAGATGTATCATTTTCCCACCTAATGAATAGTCCTTTTCTACCAGAATAACTTTATATCCAAGGTTAGCAAGGTTTAATGCAGATTCTTCACCGGCAATTCCGCCACCAATTACAAGAGCATCAAATTCTTTTGTTTGTGTCATATTTTTTGACCTATTTTAAACAAGTATTTGTTTTATTTCTATAGTTATATAAGATGATTAATCTTTTTTTGATAATGCAACAACAAAGTTTTTCATGTGTTTAACAAAAGCTTCGGAACAAACAGAACATATTGCTGCCATTTTTAATCTGGCAGGTTCTATTCCTTTTTCTTTCATTAAAATATGAGTTTTAGTAACTATTTCCCCAGTGTTAACAGTACATGTTTCGCTATAAGAACAGTCCGTTCCATCGGCAGCAATAAAAACACCATCAAAGCCTTTTTCAAAAGCATGTAATATCCATCTGCTTTTTACTGCGCTAGAACAAGGAATGTCAATAGTATAAACTGTTGGAGGATAATGCATTTTCAATAATCCAGCTAAATCAATAGCTGGATCTGAAATTTTTTCCGTTGAAAATACAAGAATTTTTGGAGCAGTTATATTTTTCTCCATACCTTTTATCCCTTTTTCAAGTAAATTTTAAAAAATCCTGATTCTTCAGCAGTACCAAGATATTCATGACCTTTTTTATTAGCCCATTTTGGAATATCTCTTTTTGTACCTTCATCGGCTGAAAGTATTTCCATAATTTCTCCTGAACCTATTGTTCCAATAGCTTTTTTTGCTTCCAATAGTGGACCTGGACATGCTGTACCTCTTGCATCAACTGATTTATCTACAGTTAAGCCTTGTAATTCTTCTTGTGTCATAATTTTATATTTTAAAGTGTTATTAAATAAATAAATTTACATCTGCTTCTTGTGATGCAGTAATATACTCACTAATACCTACAATATCATCAGCAAGATCAATAAAATCATCGAGTTTTTCAGCATCCCAAACTTTTCCTGCTAAACCACAAATATGAATTTTTACATTAGTAATTTCTTTTGCTTCTTTAAAAAACTCAACCCATGTTTTAACATTTAATTTTTTTAGAGATGCCAAAAATTCTTCTTTCAAATCAACATTTTCAGCCATTGATAACTTTTCAGAATCATCACCAATATCTTTTCTAAATGCTCTTGCAGCTTGTAGAAGTACATAAATATCTACATCCATATCATCGGCTGCTGCACCGCTAAGTATTACTCCTGCTGCTACTAGTTTGTCAACACTTCCTGAGAAAAGTGCTAAACACATTTTTTTATTTTCCATAATTTTTTTAGTGTTAATTAATTAACAACAAAGAAATAAAATAATATGATATTAAAATGAATTTCTGTTTGATAAAATACAGTTTATAATGTGATTTATATCACATCTTTTTTTATATTTGCAATCTTTAATCAAATTTGGGTTATTATTATGAATTGTATTAATTGTAATTTTAAATCACCAGCAGCTAAATTTTTAAGCACAAGCGAAATAGAAGAGTTATCTAATAATTGTGCTCATGTTGAATTTAAAAAAAATGAAAAAATATTCAAGGAATCTTCTTTCTCATCAAATATTGTTTATTTAAAAAGCGGATTAGTAAAAGTTCATATTTTAGGTCCTAGAAGTGAACAAATCACAAAGATTACAAAACCTTTAGCTTTTTTGGGTTTACCAACTACATTTAGTGAAAAAATCAATAAATATTCAGCTACCGCTTTAGAGGATAGTAGTGTTTGTTTTATCGATCTTGAACTTTTTAAACACTTTATCTACAATAATGGAGTATTTGCTTATCAAATAATTACTGAATTGTGTAAAAACGAAATTGACTCGTTTTTTAGATGTTTAAACAGAACTCAAAAACAAATAAATGGCCGTGTAGCTGATGCTTTATTATTCTTTTATAATGATATTTATGAAAAAAAAGATTTTATTATTCCACTTTCAAGAGAAGAATTTGGGAATTATATAGATACAACTCGTGAGAGTGTAAGCCGTGTTTTAACTGAACTTCAAAAAGATGGGTTAATAAAAATTAATGATAAAAAAATAAAAATCCTAAAAGAAGAAACATTGAAAAAAATAAGTGAAAAGGGTTAGCCTTAAAAACTATCTCCTCATTTTTCAGCTCTAACTGATTTTATAAATATTTATTTATTTTTTAATATTTGCCAATGAAGCTCCCTGCCACAAGCGGCGGGGAATATAACCCTGGAGATCCCTCGACTACGCTCGGGATCAGTTCGACTAAATAATTTTGCTTCACAAAATTAAAGTCTCACTGATTTAATTATCATTACTTATATTTCTATTAAGTGTTTTATCAAATTTAACAGATTCTATTTCAAAGAACATATTTAATATTTGCTGGAAATTATACCTACTCAATTAAATCTATCAGGCAGGTAATTACCACAAAATCATAATTCACTTACACACTTATACAAACATATGTATATCGGCTTCTTCAGCAGCAGTTAAATACTCACCTATTCCGATAATATCATCAACAAGATCGTTGAAATCTTCCATTTTCTCACCACCCCAGATTTTTCCGGCAAGGCTACAAATATAAATTTTTACATTTGTCATATCTTTAGCCATTTCAAAAAATTCATACCAGCTTGGAACGTTTAATGTTTCCAATGATTTGGTAAATTCTTCTTTTAAATGAGTAGCTTCAGCTACATTATCAATTTTATTTTCGTTTCCTTTTATAAATGCACGAGCACCTTGTAATAATACAAATACTTCAACATCCATATCATCTGCAGCAGCACCACTAAGGATTACACCTGCAGCTATTAATTTATCGAGGCTACCAGAAAAAAGCCCCATACACATTTTTGCCATGATTTAATTTTTTATTTATTAATTATTTTGTTTTAATCGAACAATAAACTGTTAACCTCCACAACCGCCACCAGATGCTTCAGCTTTAGGGGCTTCTTTGTGTCCATCACCTTCACCTTCTTCAAGTAATTCAGGAAATGCTTTGTTCCATTTTTGCCATCCACCATAAATTAAATTAACATTTTGGTATTTTAATAATTTAAGTGTTGAGCAAGCTAAAGATGCTCTTTTTGATGCTTCAGAATAAATATAAATAGCATCTCTTCTATTGGAAATTTTTGTGGAAAATTCAAGCAAACCTCTTGGAACATTTATAGCTCCTGGAATGTGCCCCTTGATATATTCTTCTTTTTCCCTGCAATCAATAATAGTTATTTCACCATTATTTTCAACAATAGTTTTTAACTCTTCTACAGTCACTTTAGTGATATTATTTTGTGCTTCACTTACTTTTTGATCAACATTTTCGTAAGTGTTTTCCATTTTTGCACCACATCCAACAATAAAAATAAGTGTTGATATAACAAAAAATATTTTATAAGTTTTCATTCAATTATTGTTTAAGTATTCAATTATTTTGTTTTCCATTCATTATATGCACCATCATAAACTTTAACATTTGGATATTTTAGCAACGACTTCATTGCTAAATAAACAATCCCTGCCCTAGCACTTGTTGCACAATATAAAATAATTTCTTTATCGGCTTTAAGTCCCGCTTCATTGAAAAGATTTTCAATATCTGCAGCTTGTTTTAAAGTTCCCTTTTCTTCAACAATAATATTTTTATATTCAAAGTTTTTTGCATTTGCAATATGACCTTCGTCAAATTCTTTTTTAGCTCTAACATCAACAATAATAACTTTAGGATTATTAATGTTTGCTTTTACATATGCATAATCAGCAAAAATATTTTTATTTAAAGTTGGGGTACATATTGCAGGAGTTTCTTTGGTAACAAATTTTGTAACTTTTTTTCTTGCTGCACGCCATGCTTTCATGTGTCCATCCATGATTTTCACATCTTTAAATCCCAGATAATCCATAATCCAGTACAATCTTCCTGCATTTACATTTTTACCATTATCATAAATAATAATTTTTTTGTCTGCATTAAGACCTTTTTCACCTAATATTTTTGCAATTTCTTCAGGAGTTTTTAATAAACCTTTAATGTCACCTTCTTTACAAAGTGTTAAAACATCAACATTAACTGCATCAATAATATGCACTTTTGCATAATCTGTTGCTTTTCTGGTTGATACAAGAACTACATTATCATCTTTCATTATTTTTGCAGTTTCTTTCGCAGAAATAAGATTACCCTGAGAAAATGTATTCGTTGTAAATAAAAATATTGAGGATAAAAACAATCCTATTAATAATAATTTTTTCATCTTTAATTTATTTTAAAATGTTTATAAACTGTTGTTCTTTTTCACTTTAGTAGATTAACCACCACAACCACCTGATTCTGTAACTTCTGCATTACCTGAATTAAAATCAGGGTCCCATGAAGAAATTCCGCCAGATAAGTTTTTTACATTAGTAAAACCTAATTCGGTTAATGCTTTAGTTGCCAGAATACCTCTATCACCTTTTTTACAATAAATAATTATTAGGTCTTCTTTCAAGGGTATATATAAAAATTCTTCTTCCCAAAAAGCATCATCATTAATTTTAAATTCAACAATACCCCTTGGCATTAATATTGAACCGGGAATATTACTTTTTTGATACTCCGCAGGTTGACGTACATCCAATAAAAGAAATTCTTCTTGATTTTCGATTTTCATATTTAATTCATCAACTGTAATTTCTTCAATGTATGATTTTGTATCTGCTGCTAATTCTTCACCATTTTCATAAATATTTGAACACGCAGAAATCAAAAGGATTAGAAAAAAAGCTGATAAGCATTTATATAATTTTATTTTAAGCATATTTTTAAGTATTTTTTTTAATTAAAATGCACTAAATCTTCCGGTTTTTTCATTCCACTTTACAAACATGTACCATATCAGAATAATGAACAAAACAAGACCAACAGCTCCTGTATAGCCCAAATAATCAGGTAAATAATTCTTGAAATTAAAATTTTGTGGAATTACTTTTACAATAGGGGGAACAATATAAAGTTTTGAGATAGGAGAAATTAATAAAAATCCAAGAGCCGAAGCCCAGAGTTTTACCTGTCCTTCACCAACTCTCCATAGTGTACCAACAGCGCAGCCTCCTGCAACTGTCATACCTAATCCGAAAATGAATCCGCCAATTGCAGCTCTAAAGAAAAAATGAGGAAATACCCAAGTCATTTCTCTTGCTCTAACAGCTAAATCACCAGCTCCGATGCCGAAATATTTAATAGCTGTAAATCCAAATACGCTAATTACAAGACCCGCCATAACTCCAACTGATCCATCAGCATCGCCGGTCATAAAAGGATCGCGAAAAGCTTTTACAATACAAAATCTCGAGCGTTGACTGATTAGACCCATAAACATTCCTATAATTATGAACCATGCCATAATTTTATTACCACCTGAATACTTATAGGCAATAATAAAAGTAATTATCAGTACTATCCAGCCAAGATATATTTGCCAGTTACCACTTTTCCCTGTTCCTGATAGAAAATTATAACTTTTTCCACTACTGAATTTAGGGAATTTTTCCATTTCCCACATAAGGTATCTTAATGCAAGAATAACCCCAATAAACATTCCAATAGTAAAAATTATTGCACCACCTGAAAGTGCCGGTACACCACTATAAAATGATCCAATTGAACAGCCTATACCAAAAGTTGCACCAATTGCCATTAGTCCGCCTCCAATAAATCCTTTAATTAATTCTCCTTTTGGAGGAATCCTTAAAGCAAATTCCTTTGATAATAAAGCACCTATAAATGACCCAATTACCAGAAAAATACATAACATACCATAAAAGCTTGTGCTTGTAGCAGTAGCGCTTTCAAGACCAAAAATTCCGATTAGTTTATAAACATTTTCACCCCAATTATTTATTCCACCACTTGCACCCCAAGGGCTTTTAATAGCAAAAAGCAAAATATTCAAGATTCCGAGAACAATTGCTCCAACCCATACAGGCCAGTGTTTGGCAAAAAACGTTTTGTATAAGTTGCCCAAAACGCCGGGCTCTTTATTTTTCTCCGACATTTTTTCCTCCTATTTTTTCTTAATTAAAAAACGAAAAATTCCACCTTCTAATTCTCCTTCTTCAATTATTTCATTTCCTGATTTTTCACACCAGCGAGGTAAATCAGATTTAGTACCGGGATCTGTTCCTAACATTTCCAGAATTTCTTCTGATTTCAGTCCTTTCATAGCTTTTGCTAATTTCATCATTGGCATAGGACATGAAAGCCCTTTACAGTCTAGTGTTTGGTCAATTTTGTTTTCCATAATTAATTATATGTTTGTTTTATTAATAATTTTTGAAGCAAAATTTGTCATTTATTTTTTGCTATCTCAAAATTCTATAATGATATTATTCACTAATGAAACTGAAAAAGAACAATTTTTTTATTGATTTGAATCATATATTTTAATGTTTTGTTGTATGTTTGCATCATAAATAAATTCTTCTTTTATGGAAAATTGCTTGTATGAAAACAGTTGCACAATTAGTCAATTGCATTTACCTTCTTCTAATAGAAAGAAACAAAATTATTTTCAACATTTATCCCCGGCAGAAAAAAAACTAATTGAGGATAATCAAGTTGAAGTTTTTTTTAAAAAAGGGGAAAATTTAGCAAAGCAGGGATCTTTTTCTTCATATATGCTATTTTTAACAAAGGGTCTTGTAAAAACTTTTGTTGAGAATCAACATGAAAAACTTATTCTAAAAATAATTCCCGAAAATAATTTTATCGGATTACCAATATTATTTGAAGAAAACAATGTGTTCCCATACTCTGTAACTGCATATATAGATTCAACTGCAAAATTAATCGACATTAATATTTTCAAGAAAATAATTAAAGAAAATAACAAATTTTCATATGAAATTATTAAATTGTTAAGTTTAAATACAGTACTCTTATATGGTAGGTTTTTTTGTTTCGAAAAAAAACAATCTTATGGAAGATTAGCTGATATTCTTCTTTGTATTTCCAATAACATTTACAAAAACTTAGAGTTTGAATTAACTTTATCACGTAAAGAACTTGGTGAACTTGCAGGAATGTCTTATGAAAGTGTTATTCGAATATTGAAAAAATTTAAAGAAGACAATCTGATTGAGGAACAAAACAATCATATTAAAATTATCGATAAAGAGAAATTGGCTCAAATAAGTCAACTCGGATAGTATTTTAATAAACTTCCAACTTAATCTATTCCAGTAATATTACGATAAGATTTTATTAAAATCTCACATTATAATCATGTATTATTATGATTTGCATCAATAAAATATTGATGCAAATCATTTTTTTATAAAACCAAGAACGTATTTATAAATATCTATATAAATTAATATGATTTTATTTTTGTTTTTTAATTTTTTTACAAATAATTATTATTAACCCTAAACAAAAAAAATCACTATTTATGAAAATTTTATCAAAAATTTTATGGGCATTACTATTATTGCCAGCATTGTTTCTAACCAGCTGTTCGGATAAAGAAGTTATTGATGATCCTGTTGCACAAGACAGATTCGACATTCTGAAAACTTATTTGATCGATAACAACATGGATTTATCGGTTATTTTAACTGATTGGATTACAACAGCAGAAAATGTTTATACTATTATGACAGACGCTGATGCTACTAACGATTATTACATTATTGATATTCGTTCAGAAGATGATTATAATAATGGTCATATTGAATGGGCAGTAAACGCTACATTAGGCGGTATTCTCAGTGCTGCACAAAATGCAGATGGGAAACCAATAATAATTGCTTGTTATTCTGGACAGGGTGCAGGTCATGCTGTAACTGCTCTTCGCTTGAGCGGATTTGAAGATGCAAAAGTTTTAAAATGGGGAATGAGCAGTTGGAATGAAGCTACTGCTGGTTCGTGGTTAAACAATACTGGAGATGCGGCAATAGGAAATGCAAATTGGGAAGCTCCTCCGGGAAATCTTCAGGCTAACACAGCACACGATGCACCTGTTATTGAATATCTTGAAGATGACCCAGCAGTTATTCTTAGCGAACAAGTTGCAAAAATGCTTGAAGGTGGATTCTCAGGTATTACTAACGAAAGTGTTCTTGGTACTCCTGCTAATTATTTTATCAATAATTTTTGGGCAACTGAAGATATCGAACATTACGGACACATTAGTTCAGCTTATCAGGTAAAACCTCTTACTCTGGCAGATGGTGAATATGCTTATCTTGACCCTGAAGGAAAGGTTGTTACTTATTGCTGGACAGGACAAACTTCTTCAATAGTAACTGCTTACCTGACAGTTCTCGGTTATGATGCTTATAGTTTAATGTTTGGTACCAATGGGATGATTTACTCAACTCTTGAGTCTCATAAATACTCCACATCACAAATAATGGGATATCCATTAGCACAATAATAATAATTTTTAATTTAATTTTATTTATCATGAGAAAATATTTAATATTACTAATGTTGTTAAGTTTTCTTGCACCTGCTGCTTCAATGGCACAAGGATGTATGGAATCAACATCCGACGAAGGTGTAAGTGTTGTTGGATACGTTCAGCCACAATGGACTTTTGATGAAGCAAGTGGGGATAATGAAAATACATTTCATTTCAACAGAGCAAGAATAGGGTTTATAGGCTCTATCCCTTATGATTTCAGCTATTATGTTATGGCTGAACTTAGCCCAACTAAAAATGGACCTTATCTTTTAGACGCTTTTATTACATGGAAGAGACTTGGTCCTTATGCAAATATTACTTTTGGTCAGTTTAAATCACCTTTTGGACTTGAACTTTCAACTCCGTGTCAGTCGTTACATACAATTAACAGATCACTTGTTGTAAGTGAACTTGCAAGTCCGTTTCGCGATCTTGGTGTTATGATTTATGGTGGTACTAGTTTTGGTTTACGCGATTCTGATTTTCTAAGTTGGAAACTTGCTTTCACTAACGGAAAAGGAATGAATAATCTCGATAACAATAAGTTTAAAGATATTGTTGCCCGTGTTATTATTACTCCTTGGGACTTTATAAATATTGGTGGTAGTTATAAATATGGTAAAGCACTTAATCCCGGTCAGGAAAATAAACTTATCCGTTTTGGTGGTGATATTTCTGTTGAGAAATATAATTTTCTTTTTCAGGCTGAGTATATCGGAGGAACTGATGATGGTTTTAAATTAGAAGGTGGCGGATGTGGTCAAGACCCAACAATTGTTCCTTTTAATGGTAAAATAAATAAACAAGGATTCTTTGTTATGCTTTTATATAAAACTCCTTGGGAACTTCAACCTGTTTTTAAATACGGAAATTACGATTCTGATTCCGATTTACCAAATACTATGAAAAACACTTATACTTACGGAATAAACTACTTTTTCAATGATTGGACAAGACTGCAAATAAATTATGTCTATAATGATTTTATTGGAATTAATATTCCTAATAATTTATTTATGGTTCAGCTTCAAGCAAAATTTTAATACTATAATTTTTACTTATAAAAAAAAGGTCTGAGTTTTCAGACCTTTTTTTTATGTGTTTTTTAAATACTTATCAAAAACTTCGTTTACGTCTTACTACTCTTTCTGATTTCGAAATAAAATAAAAAGAAACTACAATAAGCAAAATATAAACTGGATGTTCACTTGTCAAACCATGCTGATGCGAGAGAAGTAGAAGTTTATAAATACTTGCGATGAGAACTAAAGAAAATCCAAAAATGTAGAATCTCAATCTTTGAAAAGTTAATATTAATATTGAAAAAACAAAATATAATACTGCAAAGAAAATCCTTAAAACCCAAAACCATATTTCATCATCAGAACCGGGATTCATCCAAAACTCATTAAAAAAAGGTAATAAAAACACTATAACTCCCAAACGTAATATCCAGGATGAAAAGAAAGTTATTATTTGTTCTGCACGCATAATTTAAAATTTTCGAAAACCGATAATTTCTCTCACTTCTTTAATTGTTTTAGAGGCACTTTCGCGGGCTTTTTCTGCTCCCATTGCTGCAACCTTTTTCAAGTAGTCGTTATCTTGTGACAATTCCAGAATTCTTTCCCGCAAAGGCGCATTAAAATTAATTATATCTTCTGTCAGTTGTTTTTTTAAATCGCCGTAACGTATTTCACATTTATTATAAAGATTGTCGAAATGAGTAACTGTATCCTTAGTTGAAACTACTTTCATCAAAGAAAAAAGATTTTGAATAACATCGGGTTTTATTTGATTCATTTTTGTTGGTCCGCTATCGGTAACAGCTTTCATAACTTTTTTGCGAATAACTTTTGGATCATCAGCAAGAAATACAGCGTTTCCCTGACCTTCGGATTTTCCCATTTTTCCGCTTCCGTCAAGACCTGGTATTTTTATCAGCTCACTTCCAAAATTATATGCTACCGGAATTGGGAAAAATTCGGTTTCATACAATCTGTTAAATCGTTTGGCAAATGTTTTCATCATCTCCAAATTTTGCTCCTGATCTTTTCCTACCGGTACTTTTGCAGCTTTATGAATTATTACATCGGCAGCCATCAAAGTAGGATACGTAAGTAATCCTGAGTTTATATTATTAGGGTGTTTTCTTACTTTTTCTTTAAAAGAAGTACATCTTTCAAGTTCGCCAACATAAGCATTCATGTTAAGTAAAAGATATAATTCGGTAACTTCGGGAATATCACTTTGTATGTAAATAGTTGACTTTTCGGGATCGAGTCCAACAGCAAGGTATTCAACCAGAACCTGTTTTACATTTCCATGAAGGTCTTCGGGTGTTGGATGTGTTGTTAATGAATGATAATCTGCAATAAAGAAATAACAATTATTTTCTTCCTGCATTTTTAAAAAATTTTTTATTGCACCAAAATAATTCCCGAGGTGCAAATTTCCTGTTGGTCTGATTCCGCTAACTACTGTTTCCATGAGTTCAAAAGTATAAAAAGATTAAATCTTAATCTCATCATCATTTTTATTAAAAAAATGATATTCAAGAAAATGATACGAAGGCATTGATTGTACTTTAATCCATTTTCCAAACTCAAAATACCATTTCATCTGCATAGAATAAAGACCTTTAGTAATAAAGGCATAAAGGTAAGGATGTATGTTTAATTTAAGTTTTTTCTCATTCTGATCCTGAATAAGGTATTTTAAGTTATTTTCGATTTCGTCGGTAAAAATAATACTTGGTTTTATTTTCCCGGTTCCGCTACATACGGGGCATTCTTCAATAATATTAACGTTCATTTCCGGTCGAACACGCTGACGTGTAATTTGTATAAGACCAAATTTTGTAGGAGGTAAAACAGTATGTTTGGCATCGTCTTTTACCATTTCGTCTTTCATTTTTTGAAATAGTTCACGACGATTTTTTGCTTCATGCAAATCAATAAAATCAATAACAATAATTCCACCCATATCACGAAGACGCAATTGTCGTGCAACTTCTGCAGCAGCTTCAAGATTAACCTGAAGTGCATTTACCTCCTGACTGTTATCTTTATTTACCCTGTGACCACTGTTAATATCAATTACATGCAAAGCCTCTGTATGTTCAATAACAAGATAAACTCCACTTTTTATTGTTACCGTTTTTCCGAATGATGATTTAATTTGTTTATCAACACCAAAATGCTCAAAAATTGGTTTATTCCCTGAGAAATATTTAACAATATCAGTTTTTTGTGGAGCAATTGTATGAATATAATTTTTAGTTTCTTCAAATAAAATTTTATTATCTAACCAAACATTATTAAAGGATTCGTTAAGGATATCCCTCAAAATTGCTGAAGTACGATCAAGTTCGCTTGCAATTTTGCATGGTGCTTTTGCTGACATAAGTTTTTTTGTCAACACTGTCCATTTGCTCACCAAATCTTTAAGATCAGTATCAAGTTCGGCAACACGTTTTTTATCTGCAACAGTACGAATTATTACTCCAAAATTATTCGGTTTAATACTTTGTATTAATCTTCTAAGACGCTTTCGTTCAACCGGATTTTTTATTTTTTGAGAAATAGAAATCCTGTTTGAAAAAGGTATTAAAACTAAAAATCTTCCGGCAAAAGAAATTTCTGCTGATGTTCGTGGTCCTTTAGTAGAAATTGGTTCTTTGCTAATTTGAACCAACACTTTTTGACCGGAACGAAGTACTTTTGAGATTTTTCCTGCTTTTTCAATATCATTTTCAAGCTTGAAATTATCCATTGTTATCTGGCCAAGCTTATTTGTCTGACATAAAGCAGTATATTTATTAAAGGTATTAATTTGGGGTCCCAGGTCGAGATAATGCAGAAAAGCGTCTTTTTTATAACCTACATCAATAAATGCAGCGTTAAGACCGGGCATGATTTTTTTTACTCTTCCAAGATAAACATCTCCAACCGAGTAATTATTGTCATTTTTTTCTGTATGTAATTTTACCAGAGATTTATCTTCCAGCAAGGCAATGCTTACTTCCGAAGATTTAGAATTTATAACAAGTTCTCTATCCACTTAAATGTTTTTATAGATGCACAATAATCTTAATAAATTCAATAAAATTGAAGTTATTAAAAAAATGCAAGTTTATATATGATCTAATAAAAAAATTTACAACTTAGAAAACAATATCATTTGAGGAAATCAATGATATTAACGTGCTAAAGACATATAAAAAATATTTTGCCAAACAAAAATATTATCACACAAAGGATTAATAACTTTATGCGATAATATTGTATAGTTCTCAATAAAATAACAAATGTTAGTTATTTCTTTTTATGTCTATTTTTTCTCAAACGTTTTTTGCGTTTGTGCGTTGACATTTTATGTCTCTTTCTCTTCTTTCCGCTTGGCATACTAATTTTTAATTAAATAATTAATACTAAATTATTTTACATTTTCTTTAACAGTATTAACAAAAGATTTTGCAGGCTTGAAAGAAGGAATATTGTGTGCAGGAATAATGATAGTTGTATTTTTTGAAATATTTCTACCAGTTTTTTCAGCTCTTTTTTTGATAGTAAAACTACCAAATCCTCTTAAATAAACATTTTCTCCATTGATCATAGAATTCTTTACTGTTTCCATAAATGCTTCAATTGTTGCTTGAACGGCAACTTTTTCTACGCCTGTTTTATTAGCAATTTCTGCTACGATTTCTGCTTTTGTCATGATGTATTTTTTTATTAGTTTTTAAAATCATTTTTTTTATTGATTTGCAAAGATATATAAATTTTAAAAAATCAAAGCTTTATTTTAATTATTTTTTTTACTAATCATCTCAAAATAAAAATGTTTGTCCAAAATAAAGCTGTTTTTTTAATAAATTATCCTGTTTTAAAAATTTTATTCTGTCTTAAATAATATTTTTTTGGTATTATTGTTTGATTTTGTGTGTGTTATATAAAGCATTGTTGTTTTTTGTTTAAAAAGAAAATTTAAACAAGAGAAAAATCAAGAACAAATTTCAGAAAATGGTATTAAGTTTAAAATTAACCTTATATATGGTTAAAGATTTGTAAATTTGTATTAATAATTAAACATTAAAATTATGGCTGGAGTAAACAAAGTAATTCTTATTGGGAATCTTGGTAAAGATCCCGAAGTAAGACATTTAGAAAGTGGAGTAGCAGTGGCAAATTTCCCAATAGCTACTACCGAAACATTTAAATCAAAAGATGGAAATAAAACCGACCACACTGAGTGGCACAACATTGTCCTTTGGCGTGGATTGGCAGAAATTTCGGAAAAATATCTTAAAAAGGGGGATAAAGTATATATTGAAGGTAGGCTGAGAACCCGTCAATGGGATGATAAAGATGGGAACAAAAGATATACCACTGAAATACTGTGTGATAATATGACTATGCTTGGAGGAAACAGGGATTCCTCAAACAGTGGTGATTCTGCTCAGGCAAAAGTTGAAGAACCGCCTCCACAGGAGCAAAAAAAAGGAGATGATCTACCCTTTTAATTTAGTTTGATTTTTATAGATAAGTTTACTATTGAACAGATTTAGACCTGTTAATTCATAAACCAAAAGAAAGAATACTGAATTAATCTGGCTGCTCGTTCATATTTATCAGAAACTCAGAAAAGATAATACTTTGATGCGTTTCACTTTCAAAATTTAAACTTTTTTTTATTGCAAGACTAACCTGAATTTTTTTATTGTTTTATAAAAAGCGTATTAATAATTTAGGTTAGTAATTTTTTTATTTATTCAATGGTTCTTTATACATTATTAATAAGAAACTATTAATACTTGAAATACTGCTAATAAATTAGCACTTAACATTTACAATTAGTTAATTATTATTAGTTTTGTTTTTTTAAAATAGCACAGATCATATTGTGAAATAAAATTAAAATATTTTGGAAGATACCGAAATCGGGCATTTGTTGTATGAAATGACCTTAGCTGTTGTAGTATTATTAAAACCTTTTTCTTTTGGAGCTATTATTGGAATTATTATACTGATTTTTCTTTTATTTTGTTCCGCAATGATTTCCGGTTCCGAAATAGCTTTTTTTTCATTAAAGCAAGCTCAACTAAAAGAATTTGAGTCAAAAAAAACAAAATCTTCATTTTTGATAATTAAATTATTAGATGTTCCAAAACGATTGCTGGCTACAATTCTTATCTCAAACAATTTTGTAAATGTTGCAATTATAATATTGTCAACATATATTACAGGCGAATTATTTAATCTTTTTGAATTTCCAATACTTTCTTTTGTAATTCAGGTAATAGTAATTACTTCTTTCATTTTGTTTTTTGGAGAAATTTTACCAAAAATTTATGCTAATCAAAATGCTGAGAAATTTGCCGGTTTTATGAGCAGGCCATTAAATTTTCTAATAAAACTATTTCATCCTTTAAGTTCGTTATTATTAAAATCAACTTCAATAATTGATAAAAAAATCTCAAATAAGAAAACTGACTTTTCTATTAAAGAGCTTTCTGAAGCAATTGATATTACTACAGATGAAAAAACATCAGAAGAAGAAACCAAAATATTAAAAGGTATTGTTAAATTTAGTGATATTGAGGTTAGAGAAATAATGAAAGCCCGCACAGATGTTACTGCGGTAAATTCAAAAGTAAAATTTCATAAGCTAATAAAACTTATTAAAGAATCAGGATTTTCCAGAATCCCTGTTTATAATGATAATTTTGATCAAATAATTGGAATTTTATATATTAAAGATCTGTTAACACACCTTGGAAATGATAATGATTTTGATTGGATATCCTTATTACGCCCAGCTTTTTTTGTTCCCGAAAACAAGAAAATAAATGATCTGTTAAAAGAAATTCAAGAAAAAAAAATTCATCTTGCAATAGTAGTTGACGAATATGGTGGAACCTCGGGAATAGTTACCCTTGAAGATGTTCTTGAAGAAATAGTAGGTGAAATCAGCGATGAATTTGATAGTACTGAAGATGACAAAAATTTCTCGAAAGTTGATGACAAAAATTATATTTTTGAAGGCAAAATTCCTCTGATAGATCTTTGTAAAGTTCTTAAATTGGATGATTCAATTTTTGATGAAGTTAAAGGTGATTCGGATACTTTAGCCGGTCTTATACTAGAACTCGAAGGAGAAATTCCTGCTAAAGAAGATAAAATTGAATTTGGAAGATTCACTTTTATTATTCTTGCTGCCGATAAACGACGGATCAAAAAAATTAAACTTACAATTAATGAAGAATAATAATTTTATTTCAAGAAAATTAATGCTTTTTGTTATTCGTTTATAATTATAATTCATTAAACAAAACAAATTGAAAACAATTAATAAAGTCTCAAAAAGCAAAAACGCTTATACATCACTTGCATCCATTTTATTTGCATTAGGAATATTTTTATTTATAAATTCCTGCGATAATAACTATGTTCCAAAGCCACGAGGATATTTTAGAATTGACATCCCTGAAAAAAACTATATTAGTCTTGACACTAATTTCCCATATAAATTCGAATATCCTGATTATGCCGAAATTCATCCGGACAAACATTCTCCAAACGAGCCCTTTTGGATCAATTTAGAATTTTCACAATTTCATGGTATTTTGCATATTAGTTACAAAAAGATAAACAACAATCTTATTGAATATCTGGAAGATTCCCGAACAATGGTTGTTAAACTTATTCCAAAAGCCAGCTCAATTGATGATGAATTAATTTTGAATAAAAAATCAAATGTTTTTGGTCTGAAATACAATATTAATGGAATTGGAGCTGCATCTCCTTTTCAGTTTTTTGTTACAGATAGTGTAAATCATTTTCTTAGAGGAGCTTTATATTTTAATGTGATTCCTAATAATGATTCTCTTGCTCCTGTTATTGATTTTATTAAAGAAGATATTGAGCACTTGATAGAGACCTTTGAATGGAAATCTTTACCGGATTAATCATTTTAAATTTTAAATTATCATTTCTATAATGATAAACATCATACTGTCAGTTCATGATATAGGTTGACGTTAAGTTTAGTTAAAAACTTTCGTAAAT
>CAYOKJ010000050.1:0-20833 GCA_964404485.1 uncultured Bacteroidales bacterium
ATTTTGGTCGCATATATCCAATTTCAGCATCATAAACATTTTTATAATTTTTCGATCTTTTAAGATAATTTTCATAAACAGTTTTTTCACCGGCTTTTTTTGCTATTTGCGCGATACACCAATCATCATAAGCATATTCTAAAGTTTTTGATACTGAAGAACTGCTCTTATCTTCCGGCACATAACCCAAAGATATATAACTGTCGATCCCATCGAAATAAGATAGAGTTGATGAGTTTTGACAAGCTTTTAGTGCTTTTTTCAAATCTACATCTGAAGTCCCTTTTATAATGGCATCAGCAATAACCGAAACTGAATGATAACCTATCATGCACCAATTTTCATTTGCATAATGACTCCAAACCGGCAACATTTTATGCACACTTTGATCGTGATGTGCCAACATGGACTTTACCATGTCATTATTTCTTTGTTGATTGATGATATTAAATAATGGATGCAAAGCTCTAAAGGTATCCCAAAGCGAAAAAATAGTATAATTTGTAAAGTCTTTTGATTGATGAATATTCTGATCCAAACCCATATATAGGTTATTCACATCTTCGTAAATAATCGGGCTTAACATGGTATGATACAATGCAGAATAAAATGTTTCTTTTTGCTTTTTAGTTTCTGTTTCTATAATAATTTTTGATAACTCAAGCTCCCATTTATTTTGAGTTTCGTATTTTGTTTTTTCAAAATCCCAATGTGGAATTTCCGCATTTAAATTTTTCATTGCACCATTCATACTTACTGAAGAAAGAGCAAATTTTATTTTTATTTTTTCATTTTTCTCGGTTTCAAAATTGAAGTAAGCACGAATATTTTTCCCTGCCATTTCCGGGAAATTTTCAGTTTCAATAAAGCGTCGATAAAAACCATTATACTTAACTTCTCCATATTTTTTATGTCCATAACTTTTAAAAGCTTTGGAAAACTGCATAGCAAAAAACACTTTTTTGGTTCTTGCCCATCCGTTAGTTTGAGTATAGCCGGTTATTAGTGAGTCGTTTTCTATACGAACAAATGTCCAAACATTTTTTCCATCATAATTATAGATGTTTGAAATCAGGTCTAAAATAATGTTAACACTATCCGATTTCGGGAAAGTATATTGATGAAAGCCAACCCTGTCTGAGGCTGTCAATTCTGCTTCAATATTATAATCATCTAAATACACTTTATAATATCCCGGTTCAGCGAATTCATTTTTATGAGAATATTGTGAATGATACCCACTTCTTGAAATCCCGGCATCTCCCGGTTCAAAATTTAATTTACCTGTTGTCGGCATAATCAAAAAATCACCTAAATCAGAATGACCTGTCCCACTAAAATGTGTGTGACTAAATCCAAAAATTGTGGAATCATCAAACTGATAACCTGAACAATATTTGTATGTATCAGGATTATATTTCCCATCCTTAAACATAGCTTGCTGATTTGTTTCAGGGCTAAGTTGCACCATTCCAAATGGTGATGTTGCCCCTGGAAATGTATGTCCCATATTTTTTGTTCCAACAAATGGATTTACATATTTAATCAGGCTTAGTTTCATTCCATCAATGTTATTTGACATGCTTGTATCTTTTTTATTCTGACAAGAACTTATCATTAATGATACTATTATGATTGAAATGATTTTTTTCATCTGTTTATTTTCTGATTAATTACATTAAACTTTTTTATGCCTCTGCTTCTGCCCTTCACTAAGAAATGTCCATGCAACAATTCGGCTTATTTTATTTCCTTGACCCATCTGAATTGTTTTAACTTCCACAGCTTCAGCTTTTTTTAGTAAAGAGTAAACATTTTTGAGATTAGATTGTTTTGAGACTATTGAAGAAAACCACATACAGGAATTAGAGAATTTTTTACTTTGGCGAATCATTTCCTTAACAAATTTTTCTTCGCCGCCGTCGCACCAAAGTTCAGTATTTATGCCACCAAAATTCAAACTTGATTTAGTAATTTTTTTCCCTTTTAAATTACTTTGTTTTCTTAGTGTTGACGATTTTGCCTCGGCTGAAGAAGAATGAAACGGTGGATTACAAATTGATAAATCAAAGAATTCACCTGTTTTTATAATTCCAAAAAAAATGTCTTTTGAATTGTTTTGCAATCGCAACTCGATATTTCCTTTTATTAATAAATTTGACTCAATTATTTTATTTGCCGAATCAATGGCAATTTTATCAATATCAGAACCAACAAATGACCAACCGTATTCTCTGTTCCCAATAATCGGATAAATACAGCTTGCACCCACACCAATATCCAGGCATTTTATACTTTTTCCTTTTGGGATTTCGCCATTGTTACTTTCACCTAATAAATCTGCAACATAATGAATATAATCAGCACGGCCAGGAATGGGCGGGCTTAAATAATATTTGGGGATATCCCAATTCTCGATTTTGTAAAAATGTTTCAACAAGGCTTTATTCAACATTCTTACAGCCATATAATTAGAAAAATCTATTGACTCATCACCATAATTATTTAAACTGACATATTGATTCAATTCAGGACAAGTATCAATAAGTTGTTTAAAATTATATCGCTTACGATGTTTGTTTCGCGGATGTAGATTAGTTTTTTCTTTTGGATGTTCTTTCTTTTTTTCCAACATTGAAATTTCAATATTTCTTTATTAACCCGTTTGTTTCTTTTTATCTACATAAGTTTCATTTATTCCAATATTTTCAATTTCATCGAGCAAATCATCCATTATTTGTATTGTTGTCCTGTGATTCATAAAGGTATTTCTCATGTAAGTAATATCATTTAAACTTGTTTGAACAATATAGAATTTACCCTCTTTTAAAATACGATTTCTGATCTTTGCATTCAGAATATTTAGCTCAATGTTATTAAGTCCGGGATGAACATACCTATAACAAACTATATTTGAATGAGGTAATAATGCAAGCTCGAAATTCTTTCTTTGCAAAACCTTATCAGCAAATTGTTTCCCAATATCATAAAGAGTGGTAACATAATCATCAAAAACCTCAGCTCCATATATTTTCAGAATTGAATAAAAATTAATACTCATCATTTTTTTTGTACACTCAAAAGATCTTCCAGCACTATTATACCATTCGTCTTCATCAGAATTTTCGAGCAAATACTTAGCATTTTGATTAAAAGTATTATATGAATGATTTTTATTTTTAAATAATAAAAATGTCAATAATGCCGGAGTCATCAACATTTTATGTCCATCAATTACAACAGAATCGGCTTTTTCCATTCCCTTAACAAGATGCTTATATTTTTTCGAATAGATTACAGCTCCTCCATGAGCTCCATCAACATGAAACCATAAATTTTTCTTTTTGCAGAAATCAGCGATTTCGTCAAAATTATCATACATTCCGGTAGAAGTAGATGGAGCACTTCCTATTACCGCAATAATTTTTACACCTTGCTCCTCTGCTTTTTTATAATACTCATCTAACAATTCAGTTTTCATACAAAATGATTCTCCAACCGGTACTTTAACAATTCCTTTTGAACCAAATCCCATAATACGTGCAGCTCTATCTATACAATAATGA
This sequence comes from uncultured Bacteroidales bacterium, assembly GCA_964404485.1. Lineage (GTDB taxonomy): Bacteria > Bacteroidota > Bacteroidia > Bacteroidales > JAIORY01 > JAIORY01. The sequence continues at coordinate 3,567 of CAYOKJ010000050.1, forward strand.
GCTTCAGAAGAAACCATAACTCCCAGATTTTCGTTATAACCTTCTTCCCAAATATCAGTATTAGACATTGCTTTTCTGGCAGATAACAAAGCAGTAAGATTTGCAAGAGTACCTCCCGAGGTCATAAAACCATCTCCTTTAGATGAAAATCCAACTTTTGAAAGAAGCTCATCAATAACTACTTTTTCGATAGCTGTGGCTGAAGGACCCATTTCATATATAGCCATACCATTATTGAGAACAGCTCCCAACATACTCGTAAGCCCTGTTATTGGTGCAGGCGCTGTTACCTGATGCCCCATATATGCCGGATGATGAATATTGATGGATCTGCTTATTATATCTTCAAATAGCTGCATTGGTGATGAGCCTGTTTCGTAGTTTTTCCAATATTTCAATTGTTCGCTTGGTTCTTCCCAATTGTTGGCAGGAGCATTTTCTTCATTCATGTTTTTGAGATAATCTGCCAACAGATCAACAATTCTATAACCTAAGTCTTTAAATTTATCTGGATCAAATAATTCCTTTAGTTTATCTGTCATTTTTATTCATTGAAATTTTTATTCATGTGTGTCCAAAAGCATTAGAATAAGGAAGTTAATATTCCCACTTTTAAGCTTAAAAAATTGCCGTTATTTATGTTTTAATAATTTTTTTAAAACCCAGCTTGCTGAAATTGTCATTGTTAATATTGCTAAACCAACACCCATATTTATTAAACCAGTCTCTTTATAAAGAGCCCTGGTTTTAAAATAAAAGCGCAATTTAGCTTTTCTGATACTCATCAATAGCTTCAGTAATATTGATGACATAATCACCAACTTTTTCACTTAATGAAAAAACATCGCTATAAAAAGCACCAATATTATGCTTATATTTTTTTTCTTTCAGATCATCAATATGTTTTTGTCTGAGTTCATTTCTTTTAACATTGATTTCTTCTTCTATTTCCAAAGCAAGTGTACAATCTACATAATTATAATCTTTTTCAAGATTATTATTCATTTCGGAAAAAGCTTTTTCAATAATTTTAAATATTTCACTTAATGACTTTTTCTGTTCATCATTAAATTCAACTTTCATTTGATTTTTATTATCAATTACTCTTGAAACCTGGAAAATTTCATCAGCAACACTTTCAAGATCATCAATAATTTTAAGCATAGCTCTGATAATTGCAGAACCTTTATGACTCATTTCATTTACAGCAACTTCTGTAAGATATTGTGCAATTTCAATTTCCATATTATCGGTTATTTGCTCAAACTTGGCAATTTTTTTCAGCAATTTATCATAATCTTTATTTTTTAAATCCGATAATAATATTGGAATAAATGTGAACATTTTTTCCACTCTTTTACCCAAAAGCACTATTTCTTTCTTCGCCTGAAGTGTAGATAATTCACTAATTGAAAGCATACTTGTATTAATATATTTTAATCTGAATTCTTCATCATCTTTAAAAGGAACCATTTTTGTTGCAATTTTGGCAATTAATGGAGCAAACCAAATTAAGATAAATGTGTTTGAAATATTAAAAATTGTATGAAAAAGTGAAAGACCAATTGGATACAAACTTTTAACAGATTCAAATTCTTCATTTGTAAGACCAGTTTCTAATATTGATACACCATGTTGGTGTTTTACTATCTGGTCAATAATATTTAAGAAAAATCTAAAGATTAACAAAATCCAAAAAACACCAAAAGCATTAAACAAAAAGTGAGCTCGTGCTGCTCTTTTCGACGACACATTTGCAACTATTGCAGCCAGATTTGCAGTTATTGTAGTTCCAATGTTTTCACCTAACACCATAGCTGCTGCAATTTCAAACGGAAGAATCCCATTATAACACAATACAAGTGTTAATGCCATTATAGCACTTGAAGATTGAATAATTATTGTTAAAATAGTTCCAATTAAAACAAATAATAATATTGATATAAACCCTAAATCAGTATAGGAAGATAAAAAATTCAATATCTCAGGATGGCTATTTATATCAGGTACAGAATCTTTTAGAAATTGTAAACCAATAAAAAGTATTGCAAATCCGATCAAAAACTCTCCCCATGATTTTCTATGATTGTTTTTTGAAAAGAAAAGAGGAAAACTTAATCCTATCAGTGGCAAGGATAAGATACTCATACTAATTTTAAATCCTACGATAGAGATTATCCATGCTGTAACAGTGGTTCCTATATTTGCACCCATAATAACACCAATAGCACCAATAAGAGTTAGTAAACCTGCATTTACAAAACTGACAACCATAACAGTTGTGGCTGAAGATGATTGAATAGTTGTTGTTACTAACATCCCTGTAAACACCCCTTTCAATCGGTTATTTGTCATTGCTGACAAAATATTTCTCATTTTGTTTCCGGCAACTTTTTGCAAAGCTTCACTCATAGTCTTCATACCAAAAAGAAATAAACCGAGTGCTCCAACGAGGGTAAGAATTTCCCAAAAACCAGATAAAATATTCATATTCATTAAACTTACTATTTTTATTGACAAATAATATTAATAAAGAAATTCATTATAAGGATACCTCTTCACATGCATTTTCTTGACCTCATTATACAGCAAATCTTTTAATCCCTGAAAGTTTTGTTTTTTAGTAGCTGAAATAAAAATACAGTGAGAATCAATTTTTGCCATCCACGAATTTTTAAATTGTTCTAAGTTAAGATTTTCTTTTATTGCAGGTGTAAGGTCGTCATCTTCTTTTTCAACGAAAGTGTAAGCATCTATTTTATTAAAAACAACAATTGTGGGCTTGTTACTTACATTAATATCGGTTAATGTTTGAGTAACTGTATTTATTTGTTCTTCAAAATCCGGATGCGAAATATCTACAATATGTAAAAGCAAATCTGCTTCCCGCACCTCGTCGAGAGTAGATTTAAAAGACTCAACAATTCCTGTAGGTAACTTTCTGATAAACCCAACTGTATCGGAAAGAAGGAAAGGGAGATTTTCAATTACTACTTTTCTAACTGTGGTATCGAGTGTAGCAAAAAGTTTGTTTTCAGCAAATATATTTGACTTGCTGATTAAATTCATTAGTGTTGATTTTCCAACATTTGTATATCCAACTAATGCCACTCTGATAAGACTTTGACGATTTTTCCTTTGAGTGGTCATTTGTTTATCTATCTGAACAAGTTTCTTTTTCAGGAGCGATATTCTATCACGAATAATACGACGGTCGGTTTCTATTTCAGTTTCACCGGGACCCCTCAGTCCAATACCTCCACGCTGACGTTCGAGGTGAGTCCACAAACCTGTTAATCTCGGTAAAAGATATTCGTATTGTGCAAGCTCAACTTGTGTTTTTGCATGAGCAGTACGTGCACGACCAGCAAAAATATCAAGTATCAAATTTGTACGATCAAGAATTTTACAATCCAGTGTTTTTTCAATATTTCTTAATTGCGAAGGAGAAAGTTCATCATCAAAAACTGCAAGATCAATATTATTATCCTCTATATATATTTTTATCTCTTCAAGTTTTCCGGTTCCTACAAAAGTACGGTTGTTTGGTCTTTCAAGGTTTTGAGTAAAGCGGGTAATTGTTGTTCCACCGGCAGTATCTACTAAAAACTCAAGCTCATCCAAATATTCATTAATCCTATCCTTATCCTGCTTCTGAGTAATTAATCCAATTAAAATAGCTTTTTCTTTTTGCTGCGCAGTATCTGTCATTAATTATTTTGTATGTTTCTAATTTTTTTACAAATGTAATAATTTATTGAAGTATCAATAAATATTTTTACAATCCTAAAATCCACAAATGTTTATTGTTTCCGCTATTATTGCAAAATATATTTTATTTATCATGAATTAATATCTACCATAATAATTATTTCAAAAAAAACTTGCATTATGAACATATGTTCATTATCTTTGCAGCGAAATAATTTTATAAATCAATCATAAAAAAAGGAGGTAATTATGCCAAGAGGTGATAGAACAGGACCAGAAGGATTTGGTTCAATGACAGGAAGGCAAATGGGGTATTGCGTTGGTAATGATCGACCCGGATTTGAAAACTCTTCAAGAGGATTTGGTCGCGGACGTGGATTTGGTGGAGGTTTTGGACGTGGAATGGGAAACCGTTTTGGTTATGGTCGTGGAAACAGATTTTATTCTGAAGAAGCAATTCCAAATGTTTCAGAGAAAACATTGCTCGAAAACGAAGTTAAAATTCTTAAAGAGCAATTAGAGTCGATGGAAAAGCAACTTTCTAATCTTAAGAAAAAAGATTAAGGAAAATAAAACAGGCTGAAAAATGCCTGTTTTATTTTTTTAAAAAAACTAATTGTTAAGACCACTCTTAAAATTTATCCGTATGGATGAATATCATTACAAACTTTTAAATTAAAAACATGAAACGTTAATTGATAGTTTATTAAATTAGCCAACAATACAAAAAAGGAGATAAAATGAATAACACAGGAAGAAATAGAAATTCAGGAACAGGAGAAGGAAGAGGTTTAGGTCGCGGTGGCGGTCGCGGACGAAACAATGGTGGTTCTTTTGGCACAGGTGGGTTTTGCGTATGTGCAAAATGTGGTGCAAAAATTTCTCATCAACAAGGTGTAAAATGCACATCACTAAAATGCCCCGAATGTGGCAAGACAATGATTAGGGAAGAATTACTTAATAAAAATAAGTAACTATTTCAATTTCAATAACAACATACTTTAGAAAAAAACGTACAATAATATAATAAAATGTTTCATTGGAATAATGGGAATTAAGCACAACAAATCACTCGAAATTTTAAATGCTCTAACTTTCCAATGCTCCAAATATAAATTAATTAAAAATTTAATCTAAAAAAATGAAGAAATTATTTGCAGTACCAACAATTCGCGAAAAGTTATGTGCTCATTTCGGGCATTGTGAAAAATTCGCAATTGTAGAAACAATGGATGAAAAGATTACTAATATTGATTACCACACACCTCCAATACATGAACCAGGATCATATCCTAAATTCTTAGCTGATAAAGGTGTAAGCACAATCATTTCTGGAGGTATGGGAACGAAAGCTCAACAACTTTTTACTCAAAATAATATTGAAGTATTTATGGGAATAAATTCCGAAAATCCAACAATATTAGTTGAACAATATTTAAATAAACAACTTGAAAGTGGTAATAATCTTTGTGATCATTAATTAGTATGAAAATAGCAATTGCAAGCGGAAAAGGAGGAACAGGCAAAACTACTTTGGCAACAAACCTTGCTGCTTATCTCGCCGAAAAACACAAAGTTGTTTTAAGTGATCTGGACGTAGAAGAACCAAATTCCGGTTTATTTATTAAAGGAGATTTAATACATGAAGAGGATAAATATAAAATGATTCCCGAATGGGTTGAAGATAAATGTACTTTATGCGGAATATGCCAAAAAGTATGTAACTTTCATGCAGTAATACAATTAGGGCCTCAGATAATGGTATTTCCAGAGTTGTGCCATTCATGCTATGCATGTACTGAATTATGTCCGACAAATGCTTTACCAATGATACCAAAGAAAATGGGTGTATTAAAACATTTTCAAATTGATGGTTTATCTTTTGTAGAAAGCAGACTTGATATTGGTGAAGAGCAAGCTGTTCCATTAATTTCGCAAACTCAGAAATATATTGATGAGCATTTTTCAGAAAATGTAATAAAATTATTTGATTCACCTCCCGGAACTTCTTGTCCGGTTATCGAGGCAACTAAAGAAGCTGATTTTATAATTCTTGTGACTGAACCAACTCCTTTTGGATTGCACGACATGAAACTTGCAGTTGAAACAATGAGAGAATTGAAAAAAGATTATGGCGTTGTTGTAAATCGTTTTGGCATTGGCAACGATGATGTATTTGATTATTGTAAAAAGGAAAATATCCCAATTCTGGCAAAAATTCCTAACAGCAGAAAAGTAGCAGAGTTATACTCACATGGAGAAATGGTTTACAAAACAATTCCTGAAGTAAAACAGCAATTGGACAATATTATAAATTATATTTTGAAGTTGGAAGAAGGAGGTAGAAAATGAAAGAAATAGTAATTATCTCGGGAAAAGGAGGAACAGGAAAAACTTCAATTACTGCATCATTTGCATATTTGGGTGGTAAAGATATTGTTGTAGCAGATTGTGATGTTGATGCTGCCGATATGCACCTTTTGATGAAACCTGATTTTAAAATATCAGAGGATTTTTATAGTGGTGAGCTTGCCAAAATTGATCAGGACAAATGTATTAGCTGTGGTAAATGTGCAGAAGTTTGCCGTTTCAATGCTATTTCAATAATAAATAATCAATATATTGTTGACCCGTTAAACTGCGAAGGTTGTGGATATTGTGCTCGTGTTTGTCCCTCAAGTGCGATAACAAACGAAATTTTGAATGTTGGTAAAAGTTATGTTTCAACAACAAAAGTTGGTAACATAATGGTTCATGCCAAACTTGGCATTGGAGCTGATAACTCAGGAAAGCTTGTTGCTAAAGTAAAAGATGAAGCAAAAAAAATAGCCGAAAACAACAATAAGCATTTTATTGTTGTTGATGGCTCTCCGGGAATTGGATGTCCTGTTGTGTCTTCACTTTCAGGAGCTAATTTTGTTGTTTTGGTAACAGAACCAAGTGTTTCGGGCTTACACGATCTGAAAAGAGTTTATGAGTTAGTAAAAAAATTCAAGATTAAAGCAGGATGCATTATTAATAAATTCGATATTAATAAAAAAGTAACTGAAGAAATTATAGAATTCCTAAAAGAAGAAGATATTGTTCATATTTCAAATTTAATTTATGATGAAAGTTTTACAAAGGCAATGACAATTGGAAAAACCATTGTTGAGTATAATAATAGTAATTTAACCAAAGTCCTAATTGAAAGTTGGGATAAAATAAAAGGAGAAATATTATGAAAAAAATTATGAACTTATACGACGATTTAAACTGGGAAAATGCTGATGATTATTTCAAAGGAACAAAAAGAAAAATATTAAGAGATGAAAATGGTTCCAGAACCGTTCTGTTAAAATTACCAAAAGGTTTTTATATGGCTCCACATTCTCACATTGTATCTGAGCAACATCTTGTCCTTGAAGGAGAATACATTAGCAATGGTAAAAATTATCCTGCAGGTTCTTACCAAATTTTTTCACCTGGTGATGAACACGGACCATTTGAATCAAAAAATGGAGCTTTAATTTTGGTTGTTTGGGATCCATTAAAAACAAAATAATGTAAAGAATTATTCAGACTTAATTAAAACAGAAAATAAAGAGAGAATTTGTAAAGCAAATCTCAACAATTACAATCAAGAAAATAATAAACAAAAATGAAAATAGCATTTACAACAAAAGGAACAGAATGGAATTCGATAATGGATCCTCGTTTTGGAAGAACAGAATTCATATTAATTTATGATGAAGAAAAAGATGAGCTTTCAAGTTTTGATAATAGGGAAATTGAAGGTGAAGCACATGGTGCTGGTCCAAAAACTGCACAAAAATTATTTGAACTAAGTCCTGATGTATTGATTACAGGAAATGGCCCCGGAGGAAATGCCGCATCAGTTCTTGAAAAAGCAGGAATGAAAATTTTTATTGGGGCAAGTGAGATAACTGCTAAAGAAGCATATAACAAATACAAAAACAATAATTTAACAATTATATAATTTTTTAAAGTATTATAAAAATTTTAATCATGACTAAAACAGATGTATTAGTAGTAGGAAGTAGTGCTGCAGGCTTAGTAGCTGCAACTACAGGAAAAAGAGTAAATCCTGATAAAGAATTTACTGTAGTAACAATGATGCCAAAAACTCTTATTCCGTGTGGAATACCTTATATTTTTGGTTCTATAGAAAAATCAGATAATGATATTTTACCGGCAGGAAAAATGTTTGAAGGAGCCGGTATTAAAGCAATTTATGACGAAATAGTATCAATTGACACAAAAAACAAAACTGCAACACTAAAAAACAAAGAAGAAATTACATACGACAAACTTATTTTAGGAACAGGTTCACTTCCAAACAGACCTTCATGGTTAAAAGGTTCTGATCTTGAAAACGTATTTACAGTACCAAAAAACAAAGTCTATATCGATGAAATGCAATCAAAATTAAAAGATTGTAAAAAAATTATTACAATTGGTGCAGGATTTATTGGTGTTGAAATTTCTGATGAGCTTATTAAAGCAGGAAAAGAAGTTACTTTAATTGAAAAATTACCTAACATTTTAGGCTTTGCATTTGATGAAGATATTTCTGTTAAAGCTGAAGGAATTCTTAAAGAAAGAGGAGTAAATATTATTTCTGGTACAGGAGTTACTGAAATTTTAGGTTCAGAAAAAGCAAATGGAGTTTTACTTGAAAACGGTAAAAAAATTGAAGCTGATGCAGTTATTCTTTCAATGGGATATCACCCTAATACAGAATTAGCTAAAAATGCCGGACTAAAAATTAATGAAAATGGATTTATTATCGTTGACGAATACATGAGAACTGATATTGATGACATTTTTGCAATTGGTGATTGTGCTGAAAAACGAGATTTCGTTACAAGAAAATCCAGCCCAGTTATGTTAGCATCTACTGCTTGTGCAGAAGCCAGAATTGCCGGAATGAATCTTTACAAATTATCGGCAATTAAAACTTTTAGCGGAACTATTTCGATTTTTTCAACTGCTATCGGAAACAATGGTTTTGGTGTTGCAGGACTTACTGAAAATATTGCAAAACAAGAAAACTTTGATATTGTTACAGGTTTCTTTGAAGGAATCGACAGACATCCAGGAACTCTTAAAGATACACATTCTCAATCTGTAAAACTTATTGTTGGAAAAGAATCCGGAGTAATTTTAGGAGGCGAAGTGTCAGGTGGATTATCTATTGGTGAATTAACAAATACTATTGGTATAATGATCCAAAATAGAATGACAATCAACTCTCTATTGACTGCTCAAATTGGAACTCATCCGCTATTAACAGCATCACCAGCAGGTTATCCCTTGATAAAAGCTGCAGAAAATGTTGCAGAAAAACTTTATTTATATAAATAATAAAACTTTAAGCGAAGTACATTATAAAAAATCGTGTGCTTCGCTTTTTTTCATAAAAAAAACAAATATGAAAACAGCATTTGCCACTGATAACGGAAAATCATATATTAACAGGCATTTTGGAGATTCAGACTATTATTATATTTATGAAATTTCAGATTCTGAAATTACTTTTTTGAAAAAAATCAGTAATACAACTGAAGAAGATGATGAAGAAATTCATGCTGACCCTAAAAAAGCTAAAGGTGTTACTGAAATGCTGAAAGATGAAAATGTTAAAGTGGTCGTTTCTAAAATTTATGGACCTAATATCAAAAGAATAAGAAAGAATTTTGTTTGTATTTTGATGAATGATGATGATCTTTCTGATAGTGTAAAAATAGTTCAACAAAAGTTCGATATTGTTCTAAACGAATGGAACAAAGGTGAAAGCAGAAAACATTTGAATTTTAAAAATCATTAAAATGAAACTCGAACATATTGCTTTGAATATTTCAGATATTGAAGAAGCTAAAAATTTCTATGTTGATATTCTTGAAATGAAAGAATTGAAAAACTTTGTTTTAAAAAGTGAATTAGCACAAAAAGTATTTAATATCAATAAAGATACTACTGCTTTCTTTTTGCAAAAAGATGATGTGTTTTTAGAATTATTTGTGAGTGATGAAAAGCTTAAGCAAGGCTTTAATCACATTTGCATTTCAGTAAATGACAGAGAGAAGCTTGTTAAAAAATCAGAAGCAAAAAATTATAATTGTGTGAGAATCAAAAGAGAATTCTCAGACTTGATATTTATTAATGATAAAAGTGGTAATATATTTGAAGTCAAGGAAAAATAATTAGTATTGATAGAATATCTTGTATATAAAGTTAATTATATTGATAAAAATTATTTTATCAACTAGCAATAATTAGAGTTCGTGTAAAAAGATAAAAATTTTTGAATAAAAAAATCATTATGCCTAAAACAAGACCTTTTGACAATCACGTAGATGAATACGAAAAATGGTTTGTTGATAATCATTTTGTTTTCCAATCGGAATTATATGCCATAAAAAAAGCAATTCCTTCTGAAAAAAAGGGAATTGAAATTGGTATAGGGAGTGGTATTTTCGCCAAACCTCTTGGAATAAAAACAGGAATTGAACCCTCAAAAGCAATGAGGGAAAAAGCAAAAACAAGAAAGATAAATGCTGTTGATGCTATTGCTGAAGATTTACCATACCCTGAATCAAGCATTGATTTTGCATTAATGGTTACAACCGTTTGTTTTTTGGATGATATTTATAAATCATTTTATGAAGTAAATAGAATTTTAAGTACAAACGGCTATTTTATTATTGGCTTTGTAGATAAAACCAGCCCTCTGGGAAAAATATATTTGGAGCATAAAGACAATAGCATTTTCTATAAAAATGCAACATTTTATTCAACAAAAGAATTGTTGGGAATACTAAAAACTACAGGATTCGAAATTAAAAATATTTATCAAACTGTTTTTGGAAATTTAGATGAAATAAAAAATGTTCAGGAAGTAAAACCTGATTATGGGGAAGGTAGTTTTGTTGTTATAAAAGCAAAATTAAAATTGAAATTATGAATATTTCTAATAGAGTAAATGAGTTAAAAAAATCGGCAATTCATGAAATGACAAGATTATCAAAGCAATATAATGATGTTGCTTTTTTGTCTTGGGCAAAACCTACAACCGGAACGCCACAACATATTAATGATGCTGTTATATCAGCAATTGAAAAAGGATTGACCGGTGGATATTCTCAAAGCGAAGGACTGCCCGAATTGCGCGAAGAAATCGTAAAAAAACTTAAACGAGATAATAACATTAATGCAAACATAAATCAAATTATTGTAACAATAGGAGCAATTGAGGGACTCGCTGCCTCTGTTATGGCAACAATTGATCCGGGTGATGAAGTTATTCTTCCCACCCCGACATATTCAACACATATTACACAAGTACGGCTTGCTTCCGGCAAAGCTGTTTTAGTTCCATTAATTGAGGAAAATAATTTTGCTTTGGATATTGAAGCTATTAAAAAAGCTATCACTCCTAAAACAAAAGCAATAATGTATTGCAGTCCCAGCAATCCAAGCGGCACAGTTTTTCCTGAAGAAGATTTACGCAAATTGGCAAATATTGCTCTTGAAAACAATCTCACAATTATTACTGACGAAGCATATGAGTATTTTGTTTTCGACAATAAAAAACATTTTAGTATTGCTTCTATTCCGGAACTTAAAAAAAATGTAATTACAAATTATACTTTTACAAAAACTTACGCAATGACAGGGTGGCGAATCGGTTATCTTTATGCTGATGAAGAAATTCTTGCTCAGGTAAAAAAAGCTCATATTCCGTTCGCTATTTGTGCTCCGGTAGCTTCGCAATATGCAGCAATAGCCGCATTAAAAGGAAGTCAGGATTGTGTTAAAGAATTCGGGTTACATTATCTGAAAGCAAGAAATCTTATGTGTGAAAGATTGGATAAATTAAATTCTTTTTTTCATTATGTTAAACCTGATGGTTCATATTTAATGTTTCCAAAAATACTTACCGAAAAGGGGAAAGACTCATTTGCTTTTAGTAAAGATTTATTAAAAAAAGCTAAAGTTTCCACAACCCCCGGCATTGCATTTGGACCAACAGGCGAAGGACATATAAGACTTTCGTTTTGTGTTCCGGAAGAAATGATTAACAAAGCTTTTGACAGAATGGAAATGTATTTTGGGTATTAGAATTATGAAACAAATAAATGAATGTAAATGGTTTCAGGTTTGCCCAATGAAATACTTTTATGAAAAAGGCAAGTTAGATAAAAAATGGGTTGAAAATTTTTGTTATAGAAATTGGCAGAATTGTGTTCGTTTTCATAAAGAAGAAAATGGAATTTATCATCCTGATAATATGTTGCCAAACGGAGAAGTAGATGAAGAATTATAAAAGAAATGTTGAACCTTTGGAATTTTTATTATCAAAATATAAATTCGAAACAGATAAAATTAAAAATATTAGCACCGGATTAAGATACACTTCTGTTCTTTTAAAGAACGGTAATATAGGAGTTTGTGCAAATCTCGGGTATAAGATCGATACCGATATAAATAATTATCTTGCTATTGATTTGGAAAATTTCTCTCATCGAATTGTATTAAATTCTTATTTCAATGCATTGCTCAATTATTCGCATAGTTCAAACAACGATGTTGATATTTTTCAAGCAATTGATTTTAAAAAATATAAAAAAATTGTGATGCTCGGTTTTATCAAACCTGTTGTTAAACAATTTCATCTGTTTAATATTCCAATCAGCATATTTGATTTTCAGAAAGAAGACCCTGAATTAACTTCAATATCTGAAGAAATAAAATTATTAAATTATGCAGATGCAGTTATCTTAACATCAACATCAATTTTTAATAAATCTTTTTTGGATTCGATTAATGCCACAGATAATAATTGTGATATTTTCATGATTGGTCCTTCTTCAATAATGGCTCCGGAAATTTTGGAATATAAGAACATTAATATGATTTTTGGTTCTACCTTTGCAAAAGCGGATGACAGAGTATTGAAAATTATTAGTGAAGGTGGGGGAACAAAAGAATTTTTAAAATTTGGAAACAAAAGTGTATTAAAAATTATTGATTAAAATTATGCGAATTACATTCCCTCTTATGTTTAGGGGGAAAGTTATTATAGATGAAACCTAAAAATAATGGTAAAAGAAAATAAATTGCAAAATAATAAAAAATGAAAACATTCTTAGATTGTTTACCCTGTATGTTAAGCCAGGCATTGCGTGCCGGCAGAATTGCAACAACTGATGAGAAAACAATAAAAGAATTACTCGATAGTGTTGGAGCAATGATAAAAGACATTCCTCTTGAAAACACACCTCCCGAAACCGGCGAATTAATTTATAGAGAAGTTAGCAAAATAACAGGAGTTGCTGACCCGTATAAAAAAATTAAAGAAGAAAATATTAAAGAAGCTTTAGCATTATATCCCGAATTAAAAGAAACTATCAGAAAATCAGATAATAAATTACTTACTGCTATTCGTATTGCTATTGCAGGGAATGTTATAGATTTTGGCGTTGGAAAAGATTTTAATATTGCTGAAGATATTAAAAAAGCCTTGTACCAAGACTTTGGTATTTTACATTTTAACGAATTTGTTGAACATCTTGAAAAAGCAAAAACAATACTTTATCTTGGGGATAATGCTGGAGAATCGGTTTTTGATAAAATATTAATCGAAGAATTAAAAAAACCAGTCACTTATGTTGTACGCAACATTCCTGTTATTAACGATGTAACTTACGAAGATGCTGTTGCTTCGGGAATTGATGAAGTAGCCGAAATTATTTCCTCTGGAAGTTCAGCTCCGGCAGTAATTCCGAAATTATGTAGTGATGATTTTTTAGAAAGATTTAAATCTGCTGATATTATTATAAGTAAAGGACAGGGAAATTATGAAGGGCTTTCAAATGTTGACCGTCCGATATTTTTTCTTTTGAAAGCAAAATGCCATGTTATTGCGAATGACTTGGAAGTTAAAGAAAATGATATAATTTTGAAGGGAATTAATTTGAAAGAAACTATTATTTAGATGGTGTTTTTATTCCTAAATAATTTAAAAAAAACTTAAAGATGAAAATAAAAATTGGAATTATTATTTGTAATCGATACCACACTTGTGCCGGTGGTAAATGCTTCAGATCTATGCAAAACAGAGAAGGTGCTTTTAGTATCTATAGCAAAGAAGACGAGTTGGAATTAGTTGGATATACTACTTGTGGTGGATGCCCTGGTGGAAATATTGAATACTCTCCCGAAGAAATGGTAAAAAACGGAGCAGAGGTTATTCATCTCGCAACAGGTATGGTTGTTGGTTATCCACCATGCAATAACATCAGCCATTTCAAGAAATTTATTGAAGAAAGATACAAAATTAAAGTAGTTGTAGGAACACACCCAATACCCCAAAAATATTACGATGTTCATTCAAAATTAGGTACATGGAATTCACCAAAATGGCAAGAGCTTATAAAACCTACAATTGCTGATGAAAAAATTCGTTTGGCTTATAATTAGGAGTTGGCAGTAAACAGTAGACAGTTGGCAGTCAACAGTTGGCAGTCAACAGTACACAGTCACCAGTACACAGTTTGAAAACTGAAGACTGAATACTGAAAACTGAGAACTGAAAACTAAAAACTGAAAACTAAAGACTAAAAACTAAAAACAAAAATAATGTATAAATATTTATTCGGACCCGTACCATCAAGACGTCTTGGGATGTCACTCGGAATTGATCTTGTTCCTCACAAAGTGTGTTCATTAAACTGCATTTATTGTGAATGTGGTCGTACAACAAATTTGACAATAGAAAGAAAGGAATATGTTCCTTACAAAAAGGTAATTGAAGAGATAATACATTTTATGAGCAACAATCCTGCACCGGATTATATTACTTTTTCGGGCTCGGGAGAGCCTACTCTTAATTCTCGAATTGGAGATATTGTTGAATTTATAAAACAAAATTATCCTGAAATTTCGCTTGCTTTGCTAACAAACGGAACATTATTAAATAATAAAGAAGTTAGAAAAGAAATCTTAAAAACAGATGTTGTTCTTCCATCTTTGGATGCAGCTTCAGACAAAGCTTACAGAAAAATTAACAGACCATTTCATTCTATAGATTTATCTGATTACATAAATGGCTTGGTAGAATTTGGGAAAGAATACAATGGAAAAATATGGTTAGAAGTTCTAATAATTCCTGGTTATAATAATGATAAAGAAAATTTAAAATTACTTAAGGAAGCTTTTTTAAAAATCAAACCCGAGAGCATTCAATTAAACACACTTGACAGACCGGGAGTAATTGATGGTTTAGAACCAATGAGCAGACAAGAATTGCAGGAAATTGTGAACTTTTGGAATTTAGATAATGTTGAAATTATTGCTGCAGCTCCCGAACGAAGAGATATTAAATCGTACCGTTCGGATACTGAATCAGCAATTTTAGAAACAATTTTTAGAAGACCATGTACCCTTAACGATCTTGTGAAAATTCTGGGTCTTCATATTAACGAAATCAATAAATATCTTGATGTTTTAGAATCAGAAAATAAAATAGAACCTATCAGACAAAAACGAGGAGTATTTTATCAAATCAAAAAGAAATAAAAAAAATAATTTTATTGAATAATTAAAAAGCACCGAAAGCAGATTTAAATTTTCAGTGCTTTTCTCAGATAAACTTATTCTGATGATAAATAAATTGAAAATAAAACTAAGGATATACTGGCAATTAATTAAAAGTTTTCAAACTTTACTTTTACTACTTACAGGTATTACAGGTTTTATCAGTTCGCGCTGCCCATATATTAGCTGGGAATTAACTTTGGGAATGATTATAAGTTTATTTTTAACAATCAGTGGAACTACTGTATATAATATGTTGTGGGACAGGAGTATTGATGCAAAAATGCAAAGGACTAAACATCGTCCCCTACCTGCAAAAAAAATCAGTATAAAAGAAACTGTAATTTTTGGCACAGTGTTAAATGTTTTGGGTTTAAGTCTTGCTTATTATTTATCTCCACTATATGCATTAATTGTTTTTGCAGGTTTGTTTATTGATTTTGTCATTTATACCATTTGGTTAAAAAGGACATCGGCCTGGTCAATTTTATGGGGTGGTATATCCGGCGGTATGCCAATTTTAGCCGGTCGTGTTTTGGGCGTTGGTGAAATTGATTTGATAGGAATACTTTTGGCTCTCTCAATTCTTTTTTGGATACCAACACACATTATGACTTTTAATATGCGACATTTTGAAGACTATAATAATGCTAAAATTCCCACTTTTGCATCAAAATACGGATTTAAAAATGTACGTTTAATTATTGCTCTTTCTACTATTTCATCAGCTTTGGCTTTTGCTTTAGGTGCTTTTGCTTTAGGTCTTTCATGGAGTTTTTTAAGTGTATTATTAATATTAGCAATTATTGCTTTTGGGTTTGCAGTATATAGTATTATAATACCAAGTGATAAATCAAATTTTCAGGTTTTCAAAGTAGCATCTCTTTATATGATCTTTGCTATGCTTGTCATTATTCTAGGATCAATATTTTATTAAAATGCCAAAAGTTCATAAAAATATTTTAATTCTTATTTCCGGAATAATGTGGACAGGAGTTGGATTATTTTTAATCCGCTTATCTTTTCGATGGTTTTTTTTGCTTTCCACAAATGAAATGATTTTTGTTATCATTGCCGGAGTATTATCAGGAATTGCAATAGCGTATTTTGGGTTTTCAAATCTTGCTATTAAAAATATTAATCGTATTAATACTTATAAAGAAAATGTTTGTGTTTGGGCTTTCCAAAAATGGACAACATACTTATTAATTGTTTTTATGATAAGTTTGGGTGTTTTCATGAGAAATGCTTCTTTTATACCAAAGTTTCTTTTAAGCTACATTTATATTGTAATGGGCTTAGCACTTTTTTTGTCCAGCTTT
Organism: uncultured Bacteroidales bacterium; assembly: GCA_964404485.1. Lineage (GTDB taxonomy): Bacteria > Bacteroidota > Bacteroidia > Bacteroidales > JAIORY01 > JAIORY01. The sequence goes on from CAYOKJ010000050.1 coordinate 20,201, forward strand.
AATTATTATCATTTTTTATTAAAAAATAAATATGCCTAAAGTAAAAGCAAATACACTAATTCTAATTGCAGGAATAATTTGGTTTACTGCAAGTATAATTCTTTCGGCAAAAGCTATCAGTTGGATAGAATTAATAACATATACACAACTTGTGTTCGGAGTAATTACAGCTATTATTTTATCTGTTATTAAAATCTATCTGATTTTTCAAAAAATAACTCTTAATAATATAAATCGTATTCAATCATTTCCACAAACAAATATTAGCATTTGGGAATTCCACAAGATAAAAGATAAATTGTTAATCGTATTAATGATTATTATTGGCATAGGTTTACGCAGTGCACCTTTTATACCTAAATATGTGCTTTTCCCAATTTACCTTGGCATTGGTTTAGCAATGCTGTATTGTGCCATTCTTTATTTTAAATGCTTTTTTAATAAAAAATTATAAACAAGTCCAAGTTTTTTATATAAAACAGCTCTTATAAATTCATTGATATTTTTATTTCCATATTACTTTGTTGGATGTTATTTACAATCTGCAATCTAACCTTTTAACGAAAAAATAGCTTAAGAGAATTATTACAGTCACAATTATAAAAACAAAATTATATCCAATATAAAATATTA
>CAYOKJ010000051.1:0-20832 GCA_964404485.1 uncultured Bacteroidales bacterium
TTTTTGCTTTTCTTGGATTGGTTTATTTTATCGAAAAACCTAATCTCTCGTTACTAAGAAGAAAATAGAATAAGTTGAAGGGAATTATATTCACGATAATTGTAGACAAAAATCAGTAATGAAAAACGTAATCTCTGTAGGGAAATTCATAAAGCAATTTTAAAAATAATCAAGTCATTATTTTCTTTTCTATTTTCAAAAAAACTTTATATCCTTCTTTTTCACAATGAGGGCAAATTGAATGATTTTCTGTAAAAAAATATTTACATCTAGGACATTTATATTGATATACATAATAAGAAAATCGTTTTTTTGTTGATAGTAAAATTATTAACCCTGTAATTGGTGTTAATAAAATACTTAACAAAAGCAACTGCACAAAACTTAATCGTGAAATTTTTGATTGATATGCTAAGATAATTGCTAAGATAATATATAGTGCTGATATTAAAATTAGTTCAGTCATTTATTTTAGATGGTAATAAAAACTTAAAAAAAGGAATAACAAAAACCAAAAGTAATTAATTATAATTAAAAAACGTATTAAAATAAAAAATTCATTTATTTATATAACATATATACTGTGAAAATATAAAAAAAAGAAAGAAAAAAAATTAATTACTTTTGCGATTAATATTAAAATAATGAAATGGAAATAAAAATTGTCAATAATTCAAAACACCCATCACCAAGTTATGAAACTGAAGCTTCTGCCGGAATGGACTTACGTGCAAATATTAATAAACCTATTAATCTTAAACCCCTTGAACGTATTCTTGTTCCAACCGGATTATATATTGAATTACCGGTTGGGTATGAAGCACAAGTGAGACCAAGAAGTGGTTTGGCAATAAAAAAAGGAATTACAGTTTTAAATACTCCCGGTACAATTGATGCAGATTATCGTGGTGAAGTAATGGTTGTAATGATAAATTTATCAAATGAGGATTTTATTATTAATGATGGCGAACGGATTGCACAAATGATTATCTCTGCCCATGAACAAGCCAAATGGATTGAAGTTGATGAATTAGAAGAAACAAAAAGAGGTACAGGAGGATTTGGAAGTACTGGACCCAAATAGATAAATGTATGAAGTATTCATGATTAGATAATGAAATTCGAAACTTGAAATTAGAAATTCAGGAGAAAACCAAATTTCCAATTTCCAATTTCAGTATTTTGAATTATTAAAAATGCAAGCAACTTAAAATGCATTAATTAACAAATCGGAAATATATGAAAATAATAATTCCAATGGCAGGAATGGGGAAAAGAATGAGACCTCATACTTTAACTACCCCAAAACCATTAATAAATGTTGGAGGAAAATCCATTGTACAAAGGTTGGTAGAAGGAATATCAAATGTTTTGTCGGAACCGATTGAAGAAATTGGTTTTATCATTGGTGATTTTGGGAAAGAAGTAGAAAGTAAACTTCTGTCAATTGCAGAAAAAATTGGTGCTAAAGGAAAAATATATTACCAAAAAGAAGCTCTTGGAACAGCTCATGCAATTTTATGTGCAGCTGAATCCCTCAAGGGTAAAGTTATTGTTGCTTACGCAGATACTTTATTTAAAGCTGATTTCTCTCTTGATATTTCTAAAGATGGAATAATCTGGACTCATAAAGTTGAAAATCCAAGTGACTTTGGTGTTGTTAAAGTCGATGAAAATGGGAACATATCAGATTTCTTTGAAAAACCAAAAGAATTTGTTTCTGATCTTGCAATTATTGGAATTTATTATTTCAAAGATGGTGAATATCTCAAAAGCGAGCTTCAGTTTCTCATCAACAATAATACAAAAACCAATGGCGAATATGGCATTACTGATGCCTTGTATAATATGATGAAAAAAGGAACAAAATTTTCAACCAGCAAAGTAGAAGAATGGCTTGATTGTGGAAACAAAAATGCAACAGTTTACACAAATCAAAGAATTTTAGAATTAGAAGTAAACAAAGAATTAATTGCGGATTCATCAATAATAATTAATTCAACTGTTATTAAACCTTGTTTTATAGGTGAGGATGTGAAAATTGAAAATTCTGTTGTTGGACCACATGTTTCTGTTGGAAAAAATTCTATTATTAATAAATCGATTCTTTGCAACAGTATAATACAAAATAATAGCATTATTAAAAATATGAATATCGAAAATTCAATGGTAGGGAATTTTGCAAAACTTAATGGAAAACCTTCTAAACTGAGTCTTGGAGATTATTCGGAGATTTGATTTTTTATATAATAAATTAGTGGGATTTAGTGCTTTAGTGGCTAAAAAACTAACAAATGAAAGAAGCAAAAAAAATAGTAATCTTTCTAATTCTGATTATTGCTTTTCAATCGTGTAAAACAACACAAGAAAGTGCAACAATTAGCGGCGTTAATAAAGAACAGGTACAAACAAAAAACAATACTTCGCTGTTTATTGATGCTAATAAGCAAAAGATTCTTGGGAACTTTAGCGAAGCAATAAAACTTTTTCATAAATGTTTGGAGAAAAATCCTCATGATGCTGCTTCGAGTTACGAATTAGCAAAATTATATTTCCTGTTAAATGATAATGTTACAGCACTTGAACAGGCTGAGAAAGCATATAATATTGATTCGGAAAATAAATGGTATGGATTAATACTGGCACGATTACATTTAAAAAATACAAATTACAAAGAGAGTGTAAAAATTTATCACAATCTTATTAAAAATGAACCTGAAAATATTGACTATTATTTCGAGTTAGCTTCCGCATATTTGTATTCTAAATTATATACGAAAGCAATAGAAGCTTATGATGATATTGAGGAAAAATTTGGTGTTAATGATAAGATAAGTTTACAGAAAAAAGATATTTATTTACAAATTGGCAACACGAAAAAAGCTATAAATGAAGTCAAAAAACTTTGTAAAAAATTCCCTCTGGAAAGTCGTTTTTATTCCATTTTAGCGGAGTTATATTTCTCAAAAAACATGGATGAAAAAGGCTTGAAAACATATGAAAAAATTGCTGAAATAGATCCTCAAAACGAGTTTATCCATATTTCATTATCTGATTATTACAGAAAAAATGGTGAAAAGAAAAAAGCTTTTGAAGAGTTAAAACTCGGTTTTGCAAATCCAGCACTTAATATCAATACAAAAATTCAGATACTGACTACTTATTATACGGTTTCAGGATTTTTTGTTAAAAATGAAAAACAAACCAGCGAGCTAACAAAAATATTGATAAAAGTTCATCCCGAAAGCCCAAAACCTTATGCTATTATGGGAGATCTTTATTATCAAAAGGAGAATTATAAAAATGCTCGTGAAGAATATTTTAAAGTTATTCGCCTCGATAGTAGTAATTATTTTGTTTGGGAGCAAATATTATTTACCGAGTCCCAATTAAAAGATTATAAAGCAATGCTTAAAGAAAGTGCTATTGCTATTGAGTTTTTTCCACAACAGCCTTTGCTTTATCTTTTTTCCGGATTGGGAAATTACCAGTTAAGAAATTTTGAAGAAGCATTAAAATCATTTGAATTTGGAGTTAAATTTGTTGTTGAAAACATTCCATTAAAAGTTCAGTTTTATTCATACTTAGGTGATACTTATCATGAAATAAACAATCATGATAAATCTGATGATGCTTATGAAAAAGTATTGCAAATGGAACCGGATAATTCTTTGGTTTTAAATAATTATGCATATTATCTTTCTTTGCGAAACGAAAAACTTGAAAAAGCTGAAGAAATGTCAAAGAAATCAATAGAACTTGATAAAGAAAATTCATCAAACCTGGATACTTATGCATGGATATTGTATAAATTAAATAAATTTGATGAAGCGAAATTCTGGATTGAGAAAGCAATTCAATACGGAGGAAGCGAGAATGCTGTTGTTTTGGAACACCTTGGAGATATTCTTTATAAATTAAATAAAAAAGAAGAAGCTTTTAATACCTGGGAAAAAGCAAAAGCCAAAGGAAAAGGATCTGAACTATTGGAAAAAAAAATAATGAATAAGAAATTATATGAATAAACGTTTTACAAAATATATTTCATTTTTTATTGTAACATTTTTAGTGCTTACAATGATTTCGTGTCGTTCGCCAAAAAGCATTATAAAAGCGTCAATAAAAGAACAAGGTTCCGAATATTTATTTACCCAGCTTAAAAAGAATGAACTAAAATATGAATGGCTTACAGCTAAAGTTAATATTGAGTACATTGAAGAGGACAAAAAAACAAATTTTGTAGCCCAGATAAGGCTGCGAAAAGATAGTGTAATCTGGATGTCGTTTTCACCTGCTTTGGGAATTGAAGTTGCAAGATTGATGATAACCAACGATTCGGTGAAATTTATTAACAGAGTGAATAAAACTTATTTCCTGGGGGATTATAAATTCGTTAATGATTTTTTGAAAACAAATATTGATTTTGATGTGTTTCAGTCTTTTTTGACTGGGAATGATTTTCAATTTTATGAGAAAGCAAAATTTAAGGCTTCAGTGGATAATCATCAGTATAAATTAGCTACTACTTCAAGACATAAATTAAAGGAGTTTATTAAAAAGTCGGACGAAAATCCTGTTGTTTTTATTCAGAATATTTGGCTCGATCCTGAAAATTTTAAAATTACTGTTGTAAAAATTAAAGAAATAGAAAAAGAAAATAAAAAACTGGAAGCTTATTATAATGATTTTAAATTGATTGACAAACAACTTTTTCCGATTGATATTGCTTTTAAAGTTTCAGCTGAAATTGATATTTTTATTGAAATTAATTTTTCGAAAATCGTATTAAATAAATCTAAAAGATTTCCGTTTAAAGTACCGGAGAAGTATGAGTGGATTTATTGACATGTTTGATTTAAAAAGTAAAAATTTGTAATGATAGCAACTGGATGACTTTTTAAATATTTAAAACTCCTGATTACAATGTTCAGAAGAATAAATTTATTTTCAATAGTATTACTAATTTTTGCTTTACTTGCAACAAATTCTCTGTATTCGCAAGCTAAAAAGGAAAAATTAGAAGAAGAAAAAGAACGCATCGAAAAAGAAATTCAATTTACAAATAAGCTGCTAAGCGAAACAAAAAGAAGTAAAAAAAACTCACTAAACCAACTAATTATCTTAAGCAAAAAAATTTCGAATCGCGAAAAACTTGTTTATACAATAAATCGCGAGATGAGTAATCTCGAAAATAAAATCACCTCCAATGAAACCGAAATCCGAGTTCTTACCAAGGATTTAAAAAAGTTAAAAACCGAGTATGCAAAAATGATTTATTATGCATTTAAAAACCGAAATGCATACAATCGAATTATGTTTGTTTTTGCATCAGAAGATTTTAATCAGGCTTTTCAAAGACTTAAATATTTTCAACAATACAGTGCATACCGAAGAATGCAGGCGAAATTGATTGAGAATACCCAATCTGAGCTAAATAATAAAACTATTAAACTTGAAAATCAAAAAACAAAAAAAACAAGCTTACTAAAAGAAAAAGCAGGAGAGATTAAACAGTTGAATAGAGAAAAGGAAGAACAGAATTTTACAATAAGAAAACTATCAACAAAGGAAAAAGAGCTTAGGAGCACCCTAAAAAAGAAGAGAAAAGAAGCAGTAAAACTCGAAAAATCAATAAAAAATATTATTAATGCTGAGATTAAAGCTGCTGCCGAAAGAGCACGAAAAGCTAATGAAACAAAAAAATCAAAGATAATTGACCTTACTTCGGAAGAGCTTGAATTAACAAATAGTTTTGTAGAAAACAAAGGAAAACTGCCCTGGCCTTCAGAAAAAGGAATTATTTCCGGTACATTTGGCGAGCATAAGCATCCGGTGCTTAGAAAGGTGAAAATCAAAAATAATGGAATTGATGTATTAACAAAAAAAGGAGAAATGGTGAGGGCAGTTTTCAATGGAACTGTTATTAGCGTTCGAGCAATTTCGAATACAAATACTGCCATTATTATCAGGCATGGAGAGTATTTTACTGTTTACTCAAATCTCGACAAAGTTTTTGTAAAACGAGGTGATAAAGTTCAAATAAAACAAGAAATAGGAACAGTATTTACAAATCCGTCCGACTCAAAAACAGAATTGCATTTTGAGATTTGGAAGGGGAGGAGTTTACTTAATCCTATTTATTGGGTTGTGAAGAAAAATTAATCGGAGCACTTTTTCCACTTCTCAAATCATCATTCGTTAATCGACATTGGATATTCTGTTTTTAAATATCGTTTCCGGAAATCCTCCAGATTTTAAAAATCTGGAGGATTTTGTTTGATGTAAAAAACATTACCGCATAATAACACATTTCCTACTAAAGACTTTTCCCCCTGTTTTAAGCCTGAAAAAATAAATTCCACCACTGAGAAGTTTCCCGCTATTATTTGTTCCATCCCAGATTAATGAGTGATTACCTTTTGAGAAATTACCGGAATTTATTAAAGACCTCACCTTATTTCCATTGGAATTTAAAATATCCAGACTAACTGAATTATTATTATTTATATAAAAATTGATTTTTGTTTCATTTATAAATGGATTCGGATAGATATTTATAAATGGGCTTGTTATTTCAAAAAGCTCTTTCTGGTAAAGATAAGTATCCACCAACAATGAAATAGGAATTATTGTTTCATTGTTAAAATTATCCGTAATAAGAAGATCACAGGAATAGTCACCGTCCGGCAACGACATTGTATTAAAAATTATAAAAAGTTCATCAGAACCGCCTGAATTAATTGTACCGGATAAAGTTTCAAGAGTAATACAGTTATTGATTTCACCAAGATTAATAAAATCAACATCAAAAAATAAAATATGAGGTTCAGCACCGTAAATATCTCCATGAACTTCAGTAGCTACTGAAAAATCTTCAATAAGAGAAGTATTAACATGACCGTAAACTGTTGCTATTGCAGTTTCATTTCCTTTTATCACCCCCCATCCATCAGGATTTTCTCCATGCCAATGGATGCTGGCACCGTTTCCTGTAATTGAATCGTCAAGTAGATCACCAAGTGAACCACCTATAAAATTTGTTACTGAATCAATTATTATTCCTTCCGGGAAATTCATATAAATATCCCTTATCCATTCGTTATCATCACTGGCATTATAAGTGGTGAAAACCCAAAAAAAACTTTGTCCTGTATTTTGATATTTTTCAGAACATTCGAGATAAGATCCTCCAATACACCTGTCCTTTTTATTATCCTTTTGTTTTTGTTGAGGTGTATAATCAACATGAATTTGATAATCAACTTCGCCGAAATCACTAAAACTTGAAATCAAAAGAGTATCAATTTTTATTGAATCAGGTGTTATTTCTCTATTGATTTCTTCAGGATTAAAAATTAAATTATGAGCAATATCAATCCCCGAAGGAAAGCAAATTGTATCTATCCAGGCGCAATCAAAATAATTGCTTACACTGTTATTTTTATGAAACCTCCATTCAAAACGATGATAACCGACAGAAATTGAATAAGTTTCCTGACCCCATTCCAATTGACCATCCCATCTGGACTGTTCAACATCATCAATTAAAAATGCAAGATAATCGTAGTTGTTATTATTTGCATCATCTTCGCACGAAACTTTTCTGTAAAAACTTAATTCACTTGCGTTCTGAACATCAATATCAATAATAAGAGAGGATTCCTGATTGTGTGAAATATTACCTGAACGGGCAGAAAAATTCCCTTCGTAAACATGATCTTCCGTAATTTTCCAGTTTTTGTTTTCATCATATCCCCATGAAAAAAGATTAAAATTCCCGCTTTCAAAATCTTCTAAAGTAAGACCGACACTCAAATTAAAAGTGTCGGAATTAATATATCCGATGTTAGTAGAAATATTTAAAACAAATTCAATTATGTGTCCAATTGGTGCATCTTCATCAACACTAATATTAAAACTTAATGGCGTAATTGAATCCGGTAGAAGTAATGGAATAAAGCCGATTCCGTTGTTTATGTTAACAAAGTTGTCGTTTGATGAAAGAATAAAGTTAATATTTTGAGCTTTGGCTCCACCAGAATTTTCAATCCCGATTATAATATCCGTTGTATCTCCGGGATCAAGAATTTGGTTATCACCATCATCAACAAAAATATAATCCGATTGAATAATTGGAGCGAAAATCGTGAAAAATAAATTGCTTAAGTAAGTCGTATCTGTAGAAATAATATTGGTTACAATATTCAGATTGTGATAATTTGGAACCATTGGCGAAACATCAAAATTGAATCCGTAAGAAAGACAAACTGTTCCTCCATTTGGTAAGGTGCCAAAATAATCTGTACTGTCGATTAATGTAAAATTTGTATCACTTATCGAAATATTCATTAAACCATTTGTCAGATTACTGCCTGAAATATTTGTCAGAAAAACGGTTAAAAATGTATTTTCACCGTACTCAATAATTTCATCATCGCCTGAAATTATCATAGACTGCATAATTATTCCACTTGCTGAAAATTGTAATATTTTATTTGTGAAAATATTGTTATTATCCGTGGCTTTAAATTTAATGTCAATGCCGTTGTAATCTTGTAAAGGTGTTCCGCTGAAAATTCCATCTTCGGAAAGAGTCATTTCAGTTGGATAAAATGTTGATGAAAAATCAATGACCGAATTTTCATAAATTGTATCGTTATTGGATATTTCAGAAAATTGATAGTCGAGAGAATTTCCTTTTGAGATGCCGTTATACCAATCAATTTCGCCGTTTGTTTCTATAGTACCGTAATAGAATTTAATATCTCCGGAAGGAAATAATTTTACTGCAAAATTGAGATTAGTTTCAGTTGGCAACTCGTTTATCGAAGTCTTCCAATAAAATGTTGCTCCTGATTCGTCGCCTTCGTACCATATTCCGTCACCTTGTGCCGGATAAATTCTCAGATCGGTCATATATGGAGCAATACAAGAGGTCTTTTTAAATAATAAATCGCTTTCCTGAAAATATGGCCAATAGAAAATATTATCATCAAACTTCAATAAACCATCGGTATGAATAGTGATAGTATCAAATTCCTGTCCGTAAAATGGGAAAGAAAAGTCTATCGCTTGCTCAACAGTTCCATTATTGTTATTTGACGGATAAAGATGATTGGCATTAATTGTTGGAAATGTTCCTGTACTTTCAGTTTCGGTATATTCATGATTAATACTCCAAAAATAAGGAGGAGTACCGCCAGAGGCATTTAACTGATAACTAAAGGGTTCTCCTGAAGGAGCAGGAGGTAAATTAACATTATCAATATTAACTTTATCGTAATTAAGCTGATGAACTACCGAAACCATAACTGTCCCATTATGAGGAATTAGAATATTCGATTGACTGCAAGGAATTTCATTCACTCCGTTTGTATAATCAATTATAGAGTAACCAATATATTCACCACTACCCCAAATTTCAGGATCATTTTCATTTACTACCAGGAAGAATTTTGTATAATCACCCGGTTCAAGGTAACTAAGAAAATAAGAGATGTCAAGACCAAATTCAATTGTCTTGTCTTCTTCATTTGTGCCACCCTGCATATAATTACCACCGCCTTGAAAATTAAAAATTGGAAAATCAAATATTTGCTCAGGTACTGTTGCAGTTGTGTCTGTAGAAAATCCTACTAAGACCTGAACACATTTTCTACGGTTATGTTTTAGTGTTATTTTCATTGTAAGCTGAGGCGAACAATTTTCTTTCACTTTCAATGTATTTACTGTGTTATTCCAAATGCCGCCCTGTCCGTATTCATCAGCTACAGTTTTGTACATCATATAACAAAATCCTTCATCAGCCCAGTTTGGTACACCACCATAGCTGTTTACAAATTTGAAACCTCCGATTTCCCAGTCTTTAACATTTATAATGCCATCGTTATTAATATCAATGTCGTTTGTATATTGCCCATCGCTGTTATAATCCCAACAAATTGAATCATTCCATCCTACAATGGTTAAAGCATGTGTTGAGTTACTCCATGAAATAACAACATGTTTTCCTGCTTCCGGTGTTCCGGCAGGAAGGCTATGCAAACCAGGTTGATTTGCATAAAAACTTGCCAGTCCTCCAACATCAGAACTGTCAAGATGGTCGTGAATGTAATGTTTTAGATATTCAATTCCTTCTGGCGTATCTATTTTCAGCGAATAAGCTGTAGTGATACGATTTTGCATTGCATTAAAATAACTGTCGTAGCCGTTCATCCATCTTTTTTCACCACCATACGACATGCCACCATATTCAGCAACCGTTGGGTTTCCAACACTTTTCATTATTTCAATAGATGTAAAATAGCTTACGCCTCCATACATATTTCCGGCATTCCAGAAATTCCATGTAAAATGAGTAGGATATTGATTTTCCGGAACGTTACCAGGTAATTCTCTAATTCTATTAATTTCGTATGTATAATTATATCCGACCAAAGCTGCTTGACCACATGAATATCCCGCTTGGTTATATGCCGGTCTGAAATATGCTTGAGTTGAATTATCTAATTTGTAAGGAAGTAATGGGGCTTTGCTTCCCTTATAAAAATCAGGAACAGCTAATGTAGGTAGACCACATAAAAACACCGAGTCTTTCTGACTCATAACACCAAGCGTTTTATTGTAAATTAATCTCTCTTTTTCCTGTTTTTGTTTTTGATACTGTGCTTTAGCAAAAAAGCTAATTGATAAAAAAAATATTAATAGCAGAGATAGTTTTTTCATTATTGATTTTTATAAAATGATTTGGAGGGCTTAAAAATAAGAAAAAAGAAAGGAATATAGAATTAAAATTATTTTTTATACTTTTTTTAAAAATAACATTTATAATAATAACATAATGTAATTTTGCAAACACAATATTAAATCAAGATTTTACATATAATAAAACTGCATTATGAAAAAGTTATTGATTCGTGATTTAACTTTAAGGGACGGACAACAGTCATTATTTGCAACAAGAGTTAAGCAAGAACAGATAAACACTGTTTTACCATTATTTAAGAAAGCAAATTTTTATGCTATGGAAGTTTGGGGTGGAGCAGTGCCTGATTCTGTTATGCGTTTTCTTAATGAAAACCCATGGGATCGTCTCGAAAAAATTAAAGACGGAATTGGAGATTCATCAAAACTTACTGCTTTATCTCGCGGAAGAAACCTTTTCGGATATAATCCATATCCTGATGAAGTTATTAAAGGGTTTAACGAAAATGCTGTAAAAGGTGGTATTGACATAATGCGAATTTTTGATTGTTTGAATTATGTTGACAATATGAAATCTACTATTAAATATATTAAAGAATCGGGTGGAATTGCTGATTGTGCAATATGTTATACTATTGATCCAAAATTTAGTTTTTCACAAAAATTGAAATACATTCTTAAAGGTAAAAAAGTCCCGCATAATATTTTTACAATAGATTATTTCGTTCAGAAAGCTAAACTTATGGAGCAGCTTGGTGCCGGCATTATTACTGTTAAAGATATGGCAGGCTTAATTCCTCCATCTGTTGCAGGTAAGTTAGTTAGTGCGTTAAAAAGTAACCTAAACGTTCCGGTCGATTTTCACACTCATTGTACTCCCGGATACGGACTTGCCTCTGTGCTTATGGCAATTATTAATGATGTTGATATTGTTGATACAAATATCATGAATTTTTCTGGTGGCTCAGCAGCTCCTGCTGTGGAAATTGTGCAAATATTTGCTGATAAATTAGGAATTGAAACAGGATTAAATTTAAATGCTATTGTTGAGATAAATAAAAAATTAAAAGTTATTCGTGAAGAAATAGCCGAATTCGATTCTTATAAACAATTTCCTATTGATTTTGATATTACAAAAGATAAGCTTCCTGATAATATTGATAAGCTTTTTAATAAGGCAATTGAATTTGCAAAAAATGACAAGCAAAAAAAGCTGTTAAATGCAATACATAAAATAGAAGCATATTTTAATTTCCCTGAACCTAATAAAATGGTGAAAAATGCTGAAATACCTGGTGGAATGTACACAAATATGCTTGCTCAGCTTAAACAGATGAAATTAGAAAAATTATTTTCTAAAGTATTAAGCACTGTTCCAATGGTACGAATTGATGCCGGATGTCCTCCTTTAGTAACTCCTTCAAGTCAGATTGTGGGAGCGCAAGCGGTAAATTGTGTTATTGATGCTAATAATAGTAATAATTTTTATACTAATACTTCAGTGCAGTTTGTCAATCTTGTAAAAGGTTCTTATGGGAAAACTCCTTTGCCAATTGATCCTAAGTTCAGAGAAAAAATTACCGGCTCACCAAAAGAAGTTCCTTATGATACGTCAAATTATAAGAAACAGGATAATCCGACTTTAGAAGATTTTGGAGGAGTTAAAATAGCTCAAAATTATAAAGAAGAACTGTTGCTTGAGCTTTTCCCTTCGGTAGCGGCAAATTTCTTAAAGTCTAATATTGAGAAAAAATATACTGAAGAAAAACAAAAAAAGGAAGAGGCTGAAAGAAGAAAATATGAAACTAAGCGTGCAGAATTTGAAAATCTAAGCCCTGAAGAAAAAGAAAAAGTTCTTGAAAAAGGTTTGTATAATTACGACTGGGGCACAGAGGAGAAAGAATAATAAATCCTAAAAAGGTTTTTTATTAATGAATAAATGCCATAATAGTTTTAAAGCTTATAGGTGATTTGTGTACTTATTTCTCGTATAAGGTTATTTGATATTCAGTTTTTCTGTATTAATATTTAGTATCTGTTTGAGGTTTTTTAAATATATGTTGAAACAAAAAAGAATGATTATTAAATCAGTGAGACTTTAATTTTGTGAAGCAAAATTATTTAGTCGAACTGATCCCGAGCTTAGTCGAGGGATCTCCAAGGTTATATTCCCCGCCGCTTGCGGCGATAAGAAAATAGTTTACATATAGATACCCCGTCCGCTTGCAGCGGGGAGCTTCATTCTTAGCTTAATTCCTCATCAAAATCATTTTTCCCCCACCACAAAACTTATCAGTTTTAATTCGATAAAAATAAATACCGGCAGGAACTGCTTTTCCTGAATTATTTTGTGCCTCCCAAATAATCTTATGATTACCTTTTTTAAGGTTTTTATTGATGAGAGTGTTAATTTTCCGGCCATTAATATCAAAAATATTTATTACAACTTTTGAAGTTTTTTCGAGAGAAAAATCAATAATAGTTTGATTAGTAAATGGGTTTGGGTAATTTCTAGCTGTGATTTGATTTTCTCCCGGTGACTCGTTAATACCAAAAGTATTTTGACCGACTCCAAAAAAATCAAGGTATTTTTTAAAAAGCTTTGCTGAATTACTTGATGAAATGCCAGCCAATTCTCCAAAGTTTACCGAAGAAGCAATAGTTTTATAGTTTCCTTCATTATAAACCGAAACATATCCCTTTGTGGTATCCTTATTATAAAAAACTATTTCAGCAGGTGGAACAGCTTCAAAATGGTATTTATTAACTGGGGCTTCTGCCGAATCGACAAACATCATATTTTCTGTAAATAAACCTGAAACACCAATCAAAGTATCTATCAAAAACCAACTATCTGGAATCACATTAATGTTAAATTTATCATGAACGGTGGTATGGATGTCTTCAGTCCACGTAGAACGTCCCTCCATATACAAATTTCCTCCGTTATCGAGGTATTCTACCAGCATATCTCCCTGATGTTCGCTTAATTCATATTTTGAAAAATATACACCGAGATTCATAAAGATTGAATAATAACCTTCTGGGTTTACCGGAAACGCAGTTGAATATTCATAAATGATATCTGAGGTGTCCATTATCGCTTGCATTTTTGATCCTGAATGCATAAATGGATCAAGATCGAGGATAAGAAGAGGGATTTTACCTATTTGAAAAGTGAAATGTTCGGTGTTTGAAATCTCCCCATCCGAGGCGGTTATAAAAAACTCAAAATCAGGTTTGTATCCGTCGGGTGTAAATTCGCTTATTGTAATATTAAACGACTTGTAAATACTTTCTCCATTTTCAATATCACCATAAAAATTTGATGAATTATTAATAGTTATTGCCGGATCGAAAGAAATTAAAGTTCCTTCAACTCCATAGCTGTCACCTGTTCCAAAATTACGAACCGGAATAATAATATCAAGAGTTTCTCCCGGTTCGGGTTTATTATTATTTCCATCTGAAAACGAAAAAGAAGACATTTTCAGAATAGGAGAGTGTGCAGTAAAAAATAAATTTTTTGTTAAAGTATTTACTGAATTTTCGATGTAGAAACTTATCAAAATTGAATTTTTGTCGGGAATTGTTTCATCAATATTAAATTCTAAAATATCATTAAAAGTAAGCGTTTCGCCGGAAGGAATTGTACCAATGTTCTCAATACTGTCAGTTATTGAAATATATTGATTTTTGCAGGAAATTTTTATAATAACATCTTCAATTTCATAATCATTAAGATTATTAAATGATGCTGAAATTAGTGCTGTTTCACCATTTTCAATAATATTATCGTTACCCGAATTTACAGAATAAGTAAAAAGTAGTCCATCAGTTGAAATTGGAAAAGACTTAACCGAAAGCAAATTATTATTATCTTTTACCTGAACCTTTATTTCGCAAGCCTGGCAAGCATCCGTTGGTGTTCCGCTTATCAATCCGCTATTTGAAATTTCCAAACCGGAAGGAAAATTTGCAGGTATTATCTTTATAACAGAGTTCAGATAGGGCTCGGTTTGTGATATGTAATAATTTAGTCCGTCACCGCTTGAAACTCCTGTGATAGCTTTAACGGTATCATTAAAAATAAGATCACCGTAGGAAAACTCAATATTTCCATCAGGAAAAAGTTTTACAGTAAAATTTACTTCTGTATCAGGAGCATCTTTTATTGTTGTTTTCCATCTGAAAATTGCTGATTCTTCGTTTCCTTCGTACCACATTCCTTCGCCTTGATTTGAGTAAAAAATAAGATCATAATAAAAAGGAGAAATTGACGGGACATTTTTAAACAAAAGCATTTCATCAATAATATACGACCATTCATAAATCTCTTCAAAAAACATTAATAAACCATCGGTGTGAACTACTACTTTGTCATAATTTTTTCCATAAAAAGGAAAGGAAAAATCAATATCCTGTGAAAGATAAGCAATATCAGAATTATTTGGAATAAGCTGATTTGAATTTATTTCAGTAAAATCATCTTCATAATTTTGTTCTCCATAATTCATAATACTTTCCCAGAAATATGGTGGTGTGCCACCACTTGCAAGCAATTGAAAATTGTACGCTTCGTTTAAAATAACAGGATCAATTTCTTCGTTTTCGATGATGATTTTATCAAAAGTTAAAGCATGATTAACAGTTAAACAGGTTTGGTCGTTCTCGTTTATCGGAAGATAAGTAACAGGACAGGATATTTCATTAACTCCTGATGTATAATCAATAATTGAAAAATGATTGATTTTTCCTGTACCAAGATTTTCAGGATCATCTTCATCTACAAAAAGGAAAAACTTAGCAATTTCACCACTTGAAAGATTACTCAACAAGGGTGAAATATCAAGACCGATTTCAATGGTTTTTTCTTTCTCAATAGTATCGTTACCTTGCATGTAATGATTGCCACCCTGATAAGCAAAAGCAGGGAATTCAATTATATGCGAAGGACCCATTGATGAAGTATCCTGATTTACTCCGGCTGAAATTTTTATTTTCTCTCTTGAGTTGTGCTCAATCTCAAATTTCAGAGTTAACAAAGGATTTACATTTTCTTCAACATCAACAACATAAACAGATTTATTCCAAATTCCTCCTTCATTAGGCATTTTGGCAGCAAGACTGTACATCATGTAAACGAATCCGCTGTCGGCCCAGTATTCACCCCATGAATTTGCAATTTTAAATGCACCAATTTCCCAATCTTTCATGTCAACAATATCGTCGTTATTAATATCAATGTCATTGGTAAAAAGACTGTCATTGTTAAAATCGAAACGGATAGAATCGTTATAACCTACAATTGTTAAATTATGGTTTACATAAGACCCGAAGTTGATTAAAATATGTTTTCCTGCTTCAGGTGTGTTTTCCGGCACCAAATTAACTACTCCTGTTCCAACCATAAAATTTGCAAGTCCGCCAACATCAGATCCGTTAAGATGGTCAATTAACCATTGCTTCAGAGTTCCCAAACCTTCGGGAGTTCCTGTTCTGATTTTGTAATAGTCTGAAATTTGATTATGCATCCCACTATAATACTTATCGTATCCACTCATCCAGTGTGTTTCAGCTATTGTACTCATCCCGCCGAATTCGTAAACTGTTGGCGTGCCCATGGTTTTAAGTAATTCCCATGAATCAAAAAAGTTTACTCCTTGATTCCAATATCCGTCATTTAACAGATTCCATGCAAAATTTGAGGGATATTGATTAATACTTGTATCGGAAGAAAGATTGCGCAAAACATTTATCTCGTAAGTAAAAGCATAACCAATACTGCTTGCTTGTCCGCACGAATACCCTTCTTGTGAAAATGGGGGTCTGAAATATTTTAGTTTTGAATTGTCAAGCTTGTATGGAAGAAGAGGTGCTTTTTCGCCAAGATATGAATCTGGCATTTTAAGTTCCGGTATTTTCAGATCTCTTATGCTGTCTTTTTTTGTGATGATGGTTGAATTTGGGAACCGGTCAAAATTTTTATCCTGAGCAAAAATCTGTTTTGCAAATAAAATCAGAATAAAAGATATTAAAATAATATTTATATTTTGTTTCATTATTTATTGATGATTAATTGTGCTTTTGCACACAAGAAGCCAAAAGTAAACAAAAATTAAATCAGGCAAAACTCTAAATAATATTTGCAATTTAAATGATAAAATATTTGAGGATAATCAAAATTAGATTTAGTATTTTTATTTAAAATTTTAAAACCAGAAATATGTCCTTGTCCTAAACTCAAAACATAAAAACACACCTTTTTTGTAACTTTGCCATAAACACATCGTCATCTTATAGAAATGTCTAAAACAATTTTTGAAAATAAAATAATGCCGGTAAGTCAAAAGATGTATAGATATGCGTTTTCGATATTAAAGAATGCTGAGACTTCTAAAGATATTGTTCAGGAATGTTTGTTAAAAATATGGAAGAAACGTGATTTGCTTTCGGGCATTAGCTGTCATGAATCCTGGGCGATGCGAATAACACGAAATCAATGCTACGACTGGATGAAAACCAATAAGTTTTCAATTGAGGCTGATAATTTAAATTTTGTTTCCGATAGTTATGAAGCAGACCATGAATCAATTTTAAACGATAGCAGGAACTGGTTAGACAAAATACTTAAAACGATTTCATCAAAAAACCGTGAAATTTTTCACCTTAGAGAAGTGGAAGAATTAACATATCAGGAAATTGCAGAAGTTATGTCTTTGAGCCTATCGGATGTAAAAGTATCGATTTATCGAACAAGACAGAAAATTAAGCATTCATTTCAAAAAATTGAAGAATATGGAATCGCAAATTGAAAATTTGAAACAAAAATTCTGGAAAGGAAAAACTTCTGTTGAGGAAGAAAAAATGCTTAAAAAGTTTTTTCAAAATGAAAGTTCCAGTAAAACAGAAGCAGGGTTTTTTGCTGAAATAGCAAAAAGAAAAACTATTGAAAATAATAGCGAATTTTCCTTACCTCATAAAAAAAACAGGCTGATATGGCAAATTACAACTATGGCTGCAAGCGTATTAATCCTCGTTACACTTGCTTTTGGTTTGGGAAATCTCAACAATAAAAATCCGTACACAATTGACGATCCACAACAGGCTTTTGAAATCAGCCGAAAGGCATTAATGCTTGTTTCTACTAAACTTAACAAAGGAAGAACCTATTCAGCAGAAATTTATAAAATAAATGAAGTAAAACAAATTATTAATAAATAAATTTAGAAATTATGAAACGATTAACATTAATTTTAGGAATTCTTGCAATATCAATTTCAATGATGGCACAGGATTCATTCATTAACAAATATTTTGAAAAATATTCTGATAATGATAATTTTGCCAAAATTATTATCAACCAAAAAATGTTCTCCTTGTTTGCTAATTTTGAGGGTAGCAACGAAGAGGAAACTGAGTTTATGCTAGCAATAAGTAAACTCGAAGGTATGAAAATAATAGTTTCCGACAGTTGCAAAAATCCTGCAAAACTATTTAAAACTACTGCTGTAGAAATAGATAAAGCAGGTTATGAAGAACTTATGACAGTTGCAGATGCAGAAGAAAATGTAAAATTTTCTATTATGGAAAAAGACGGAATTGTTGAAGAACTTATTATGCTTGTTGGTGGAAATGAAAATTTTGTACTTTTAAGCCTTTTTGGCGAAATTGATTTAAAAAATGTTTCAAAAATTGCCAGCGGAATGAAAATTAATGGTATGGAAAATCTCAAAAACTTTCATGCCGAACATCAAAATGATAATGATAAAAAATAGAACCTTCATAACATTATTATTTATCTTGACGGTTTTCTTGTCTGTAAAAGGACAGGAAAACCTTTTTAAGGATTTTGCGGAAAACCATAAACAAAGAGCTTTTTGTCTTTATCCCAGCACTCTAAGAATGTTGAATATTGGTGATAATCCAGAAATTAACAATATGGTTAATAGTATTGAGAAGCTGCTTATTTATAAACTGGATTCCGTTAGCAGAGCTGACAAATTATACCGAGTTATGATTGATAATTTCAAATCAAACGGGTTTGAAGAATATGTATCCGTTTATGGTGGCGGCAATGATATGTTTTTATTAAGCAGTGAGGGAAAAAAAGACAAAGAATATGTTGGAGTTATAATTCAGGCAGATATCTCGATAGCCTTTTTTATGAAGGGGGATATTAGCTGGGAAGAAATCCCCAAAATAATGAATAGTATAAAAGAAGGTGATTTTATAAATATTTTAGATATTAATCTTGCACAATTTGAATAGAATCCTTGAAATAAAAAACCTTTCGAAGAATTTTGGAAAGATAAAGGCAGTACAAAACTTAAGCCTCAACATTTTTCCCGGGCAGGTTTTCGGAATACTCGGACCAAATGGAAGTGGTAAAACAACTACTCTGGGAATGATATTGGATGTTGTAGCACCAACAGAAGGTAGTTTTCAATGGTTTGATAAAATGTCAAACGTTGAAGCAAGAAAAAAAATTGGTGCTATACTGGAAACCCCAAGTTTTCTGCCTTATCTCACAGCAGTACAAAATCTTAAAATTGCCGCTCACATAAAAAAATCAGGTGAAGACCGAATTGATACAGTCTTAAAACAACTTGGTTTAATTGACAGAAAAAATGATAAATTCAAGACCTACAGTCTGGGCATGAAACAACGGCTTTCGATAGGAGCGGCATTGCTTTCTGATCCGCCGGTACTTATTTTGGATGAGCCAACAAACGGTCTCGACCCTCAAGGAATTGCAGAAGTGAGGGAACTTATTGCCGAAATTGCAGCACAAGGGAAAACTATCATTATGGCAAGCCATCTTCTCGACGAAGTTCAAAAAGTATGCACACATTTTTGTGTGCTAAAACAGGGAGTAAAAATTCATGAGAGCGATGTTAGTAATGCATTAGGTGAGATTAATCTGGTAGAAATTGATAGCAATGACAATCACCTTCTCAAATCAAAACTTGAGAATTTTGAAGGCTTAGAAAGTATTAAGCCAAACGGTAATTCTTTGCATCTTTCGTTAAAAGACGGATTTACTGCAAAAGATGTAAATGAGTTTTGCTTTAAACACGAAATAGTATTAAAAAAACTTTTGACCCATACTAATTCTCTTGAAAAAGAATTTCTTAAAATCCTGAAAGAACATGATTAGAGCATTAAAACTTGAATGGCTGAAAGTAAAAAACTATAGAGTCTTCTGGATCCTGATGGTAATGTATCTTGCTGCTCTATTAATTATTGCCTCTACCGGAGGTTTGTTTTTAGAATGGTTAAAATATCAGGGAGCAGATTTTAACGGTATCGATCCAACTATACTTCCGATTTTCGACTTTCCTGATATTTGGCAAAACATTACATACCTAAGCACTTTTGTAAAAATCTTTTTGGCTTTTATAGTTATCATTTCGGTCAATAACGACCAGAATTACAATATTTCGCGGCAAAATATAATTGATGGCTTTAGTAAAAATGAGTATATCGCCAGTAAAATGATGATGATAATTATTATGGCTTTGATAAGTACGTTATTTGTTATCCTTGCAGGACTTATCAACGGTACAATTTATTCGCATGTGTGGAGTTTTGCTGTTATTTTCGATGAAATAGAATTTTTGGCGGTTTATTTTTATGAAATAATTGTTTTTTGCACACTTGCATTTCTATTGTCACTGATAATCAAAAAAGCAGGTTTTGTAATAGTAGCCTTACTACTTTATACAATGATGTTTGAGCCTATTGCAGTTGCTATTTTTGAAAATGCACCATACTTTCGTGATGGCATCATGCCTGAAGTGGCACAATATTTTCCCATAAAGTCTATCAACAACCTTATCAAAGTTCCGTTTGGTCGTTATATTTTCATTGAGATAGAAGACAATGTTTCTATTAAAGCTATTGCCATTACATTTGGGTGGTTAATTTTTTATTTCTCAACAATAGTTTATATTCTTTACAAAAGGGATTTGAAATAGAAATTGGAAGAAAAAAAACCTGCCAGATACTTAAGATCTGGCAGATTAGCTGAACTTCCGGCTCATTGAGAGCCGGAAGTTCATATTTTAATAAAAAGAATTCCTCGAGGCTTTGCCTCGGGGTTCCTATTTTTCTCCCCTGAATTCA
>CAYOKJ010000052.1:0-2056 GCA_964404485.1 uncultured Bacteroidales bacterium
GCTAATCATCCCTTTTTTTTATTACCTCCTCAAAATCATAAGATTATTTTCTAAAGTCTCTGATTCTGCCTGTTTTCTTTCTTGTCTTTGGAAATTTTATTCCATAATAGAAATTAATATAATAAGTTAGAGCATTTTTCAATTCCCTGCGTTTTACTATTTCATGAATTTTTTTGGTTTCGAAAAGTTTATTAGTTGTAACAATATCTCTGTCAACTTCAAATCCAGCACCTGTCACAACTCTCGGACCAGCAAATTCAACCAATCCACCCTCTTCACCAATAATAATATCCCCCTGAGTTACATAACTTGCATATGCTCCTCCGGTAGTTGGACCGGCGATAACTGAAAGATATAAAATTCCTTCTTTTTTCAGGTCTAAAATGGACATGTTCATTTTGGCCATTTGGGCTAGAGCCATTGGCCCTTCATTCATTCTGGCACCACCTGAAGAACAAACCGAAATAAATGGGTATTTGTTTTTAATAGCAAAGTCAACTGCTCTTTTAAATTTTTCACCAAAAACGGAACCAAAAGAGCCTCCAATAAATTGAATGTCTGTTAAAATAAGAACAACATTTTTGCCATTAATCTTTGCAGTACCCGTAACAAGACTTTCATTAGAAAAGCATTTTTTCTGCATTCTCTCAAGTAAACTCTTGTATTTTCCAAAATTATATCTGTCGCTGCCAAATAATTGATAAATATCCAGGTCATTTTCAATTTCAATATAAGTGTCTTTATCACAGATCTTATCAATTTGATCTTCTATACTCAAGTAATCGCCTTTTCCACATTTCGGACAAGCGTAATAATTATTAACATAATCTTTATAAGAAACAAATCCGCAACCACCTGCAACTCTGAAAAGATTTTGTTTTGGATCCCATTCTTTTATACATTCGAATAATTCGGTTTCTTCGATACCTTCTTTTGCTAAATGGGCTTTAATTAAAGTTTGATAATAAAAATCTTCACTTTCAATATCAACTCTGTCTTTAAAAGTTGGTTGTTTTTTATGGATTATTCTTTTTACAAGTTTTCCAAGTTTATTATAAAATTCTCCATAATTTAGAACTTTTTCTCTTCTCTCTTTTAATAATTTGGAAACAACTTTCTTTTTAATAGTTATTTTACCTCTTTTATCAACAGTAACCCATTCGTCTAATTCTTTAGTAATGGATTCTTTAATAATTTTGATAGTAAATTTATAATCGGTATGAGCACCATTTTTAGGCTCAGGTAATATTTCATCTATCATACCAATATCTCTGATATGTTCTGCTCCGGGTCTTAATACTTCCAAAGCATCAGGCAAAGTAGCTTCCAATTCTTCTCCGGCAGCTAATCTTTTATGAAAAATAATACGACTACAACTTTCAGGTGCAATAACAGAATAGAGTGCGTTTTCTAGCATAAAGCTCTTGTCAGCTATCTGTATTGCTAATGCTCCACCACTACCTCCTTCGCCAATAACATATGAAATGGTTGGTGCTTTTACATTACAAAACCTGCTGATACAGTCTGATATTAAAAACGATTGTCCTCCCATTTCAGCCTCCATTGAGCTGTTTCCTCCAAAAGTATCAACAAATGATATTACAGGAGTGTTAGTTTCTTCTGCTTCGTCCAGAATATCAAGAATAAAACCATGACCTTCTGCAGTGACCATTCCGGTCGCTTTACTATTTTTTCCTTGTCTTCTCTTTTCCTGCCCAAGTATTATACAGCGAATTTTATTGATAGTCCCTCTTGCAGCTATAAGAGAAGGATCTGGAGATTCAAAGTATGATAATTTAGTAAAAACTCCGTCAATAACATCTGAACTTCTAATCCTTTCAGGATTTCTTATCAGTTCATACCGCTCGATTAATGTCTTATTTGGTGTAATTTCTTTTTTTCTCATTATTAGCTTATTAGTTAAATAGTTAAACAAAATAATTTGAAGTAAAAAATTAATTTAATGAATGTTTTTCCCTAAATATTTAAATTTTTCAAGCGTCAAAATTAGAAAAGAAATACAGAAAACAAAGTAGAATGGTAAAAAAACAAATTC
>CAYOKJ010000052.1:2156-16613 GCA_964404485.1 uncultured Bacteroidales bacterium
CTTTATCTGTAGTGTAACTTTCACAACTTTCATTCTTTTTGAAAAACTCAAGAATGTGAAAAACAAACTCATCTTTTATGCAATATCCGTGTGGGTTTTTCTTAGTATATTTCTTATAGGCATTAATATACCGGTAATTGTATTTTGAGTAAAATGTCTTTAATAAAAATAATTTTATTCGTGGAAAAGAAATAATTGTTGCAAAAATGATAATTGCAAAAATCAAAATAAAAATAAAATATTTTAAAGTCATATTCAAAAATATTAAAGGTAAAAAGCACAATAAAAAGATAATATAATATTACAAAATTGCGAAAAAACAATTATCTTTTTATTATTTGTTTTCTTTTTTACCTTTGCAGCCATTTTACCTTTAATAAATATATAAGTACCTATAAATGAGAATTTAATATAATTAATGCTAATATTAAGTATTATGGAAAACAATCAATTACCAAAAGGCGGTGAATTTTTATTACGGAAAACAAAAGCTGAAAATGTATTTATTCCTGAAGAATTTGATGAAGAACAACAAATGATTGTTCAGACTTGTGAAGATTTTCTTGAAGCTGAAGTATATCCAAATTTAGAAAGAATTGATGAAAAAGAACCGGGTCTTATGCAAAAACTTTTAAAGAAAGCCGGTGAACTTGGATTACTTGGTATTTCTGTTCCTGAGGAGTATGAAGGTTTTGATCAAAGTTTTATTACTTCAATGAAATTTAATGAAGCAATGGGATCTGCAGCATCTTATTCTGTTGCAATGATGGCTCATACCGGAATTGGTACTCTACCGATTTTATATTATGGAACTGAAGAACAAAAAGCTAAATATATCCCAAAACTTGCTACTGGTGAATTACTTGCAGCATATTGTCTTACAGAACCAGATGCAGGATCTGATGCTAATTCGGGAAAAACCAAAGCAGTTCTTTCTGAAGATGGAAAACATTATATCATTAACGGGCAAAAAATGTGGATTACTAACGGTGGATTTGCTGATGTTCAAACAGTTTTTGCTAAGATAGACAACGACAGAGTTTTAAGTGCTTTTATCATTGAAAAAAAATGGGATGGTGTTATAATTAATCCTGAAGAAAAGAAAATGGGTATAAAAGGATCTTCCACTGTTCAGATTTTTTATAATGACGTAAAAGTACCTGTTGAAAATTTACTTGGTAAAAGAGGTGAGGGATTTAGAATCGCATTAAATATTCTTCATATTGGTAGAATTAAGTTGGGCGCAACTGTTATTGGTAGCGCAAAGCGTACAATTAATCAATCTGTTAATTATGCAAATGAGAGAAAACAGTTTACTCAAGCTATTTCAAATTTTCCAATTATCAAGTATAAACTTGCAGAGCAGGTAATTAAAACTTATACTACTGAATCATCTGTTTATAGGGCAAGTAAAGATATTGAAACTACTATCGAACAATATTTGAAAGATGGAATGAGTAAAGGAGAAGCAAATATAAAAGGTGTTGCACAATTTGCTGTTGAATGTGCACTATTAAAAGTATATGGCTCCGAAGCTCTTGATTATGTTGTTGATGAAGCTGTTCAAATACATGGTGGAATGGGTTATTCATCAGAATTACCTATTGACAGATCTTATCGTGATTCGAGGATTAACAGAATATTTGAAGGAACAAATGAAATTAACAGATTGTTAATTGTTGATACTGCATTGAAACGTTCAATGAAAGGTGAAATCGATCTTTTTGCTCAAGCAAAACAAGTTGTTGATGAGCTAAATAAATCTGCTGAACACCAATTTGAGCTAAAAAGTTATTTTGAAACCAAGCACAATAATATTGAGAATTTTAAAAAAGCAATTTTATTAATCCTTGGAAACGGACAAGAAAAATTTAAAAGAAAATTTGCTTTTGAACAAGAGATTTGGATGAATATTGCTGATATGATTATACCTTTATATGCAGCAGAATCAACACTTCTTAGAGTTGAAAAACTTGAAATGATTCAGGAAAAAAACGAAATTACAGATAATGATGATTTAAAATTAGCAAAAGACATTCTTAATGTTTTTGTTTATGATTGTGCTGATACAATTTATAAAGCAGGTGCTGATGCTATTAATTCATTTTGTGTTGGAAAAGAGCAGCAATTAATGATAAAAGCTTTAGGTAATTTTACAAAAGTTGCACCGGTAAACACTAAATTGGCAAGAAGAAATATTGCTGACAAACTTATCGAAGAAAATAAATATAAGTTTTGATTATCTTTTATAAAGACAAAAAAAGCATAAAAAAGCCCCTTGTCAGAAACAAGGGGCTTTTTTTATATTTTGTAATTATTTTAAAATTGCCTTTGAAATTACTAAACGTTGAATTTGATTAGTACCCTCATATATCTGGCATAATTTGGCATCTCTCATCATTTTCTCAACCATGAAATCACGTGAATAACCATCACCACCCATAGCCTGAACAGCGTCAGTAGTAACTTTCATACCAATATCTGATGCTAAAAGTTTCGACATTGCAGAGAGTTTTGATGCTGATCTGTCACCTATATCATAATTATAAGCAGCTTTCCAGGTTAAAAGTCTTGCAGCTTCGATTTCTGTTGCCATGTCGGCTAACATAAATCCAATTGCTTGATTAGCTGCAATTGGTTTTCCAAACTGAATTCTGTTTTTTGTCCAATCTTTTGCAGTTTCATAGGCTGCTCTTGCATTTCCAATGCTTAATGCAGCAACACCGGTACGAGTTCTGTCGAAAGTTTTCATTGCATAAATAAAACCCATGCCTTCTCTACCAATTAAGTTTTCTGCAGGCACTTCAACATCATGATAAATAATCTCATTTTGAACAGCAGCTTTTTGACCCATCTTTTGTAATCTTGGTAATATTTCTACTCCGGGTAAATCTGTAGGAACAATAAACGCAGTTAAACTTCTTGAACCTTTTTCGGGGTCAGTTTGTGCAAAAACATTATGAAAAGTAGCTACTTCACCATTGGTAATAAAACGTTTATGACCATTAAGAATATATTTATCACCTTTTTTAATTGCAGTAGATTTGATTCCTTGAACATCGGAACCTGCATTTGGCTCAGTCAAACAATAAGCAGCAACACCTTTTGTTTCATTAAGTAAACCAAAGAATTTTTTATGTTGATCTTCGTTTCCGGCAAGCAATAATGGAGTTAAGGCAAGTGTGTTTGCATCAATTCCTATACCTATTCCGATACATCCGGCACCTAATTCTTCAGAACAAAGTGCACTTTCGAAAATTGAATAACCGTTTCCCCCATGTTTAACAGGTACAGGTCCGTTCATTAATCCTTCTTCGTAAGCTTTTTTAACTATTGGCCATGGAAACTCAGCCAATTCATCATATTTTATTCTATTTGGAATTATTTCTCTTTCAGTGAAATCTTTATATTTTTCAATGATTTCCAAATGTTTTTTTTCAAGCGAAAAATCTATCATAGTTTTCTTCTCCTTTTATTTTTAATAGTTTGTAATTATTCAATACAAATTTAAGAAAAAAAATATTATGACAAACAAAATTGATTGAAAAAATTAATCAAGTTCTCCTTCAAATGCTTTATTATACATTGACATAGCTTTATAACTCATACCCATATTTGAAAATCCACCATCATGAAATAAATTCTGCATTGTAACTTTTCTGGTAAGATCGGAAAATAATGTGATGCAATAGTTAGCGCATTCTTCAGCAGTAGCATTTCCAAGTGGTGACATTCTATTAGTAAAATCCATTAGGCCATCAATACCTTTAACTCCACTTCCTGCAGTTGTTAATGTTGGAGATTGGGAAATTGTATTTACTCTGATTTTTTTGTCTCTGCCATAAATATAACCAAAACTTCGGGCTATTGACTCCAGTAAGGACTTTGCATCAGCCATATCGTTATAACCAAATAAAGTTCGTTGAGCTGCAACATACGAAAGAGCAACTACTGAGCCCCAATCATTTATTGCATCCATTTTATTAGCTACCTGCAATACTTTATGAAAAGAGATTGCTGAAATATCTAAGGTTTTTTTGAGATAATCATAGTTTAGATCATTATAAACTTTCTTCTTTCTTACGTTTAATGACATTCCAATTGAGTGCAAAATAAAATCTATTTTACCTCCAAATCTATCCATTGTTTTTTTGATAAGAATTTCAATATCAGCTACATTTGTTGCATCTGCAGGAATTATCTCGGTATTGCATCTTTTTGCCAACTCATCTAATTCTCCAAAACGTAATGCAACCGGAGTATTTGTAAGTGTAAATTCGGCACCTTCTTCAAAGGCTTTCTCAGCAACTTTCCATGCTATTGATTTTTTGTCAAGAGCTCCGAAAATTATCCCTTTTTTCCCCTTTAATAAATTATAAGCCATAATTAATGAATTTAAGTTACTACATATAGATGTTTCAAAAATAGTAATTTAGCTGTGAAATTATTTGAATAGAATTAATTTTTCACAACCAGAAGCTCTTTGGCATTTTGTAAAGCAATTTCTGAAATCTTAGATCCGCTGAGCATTTTTGCAATTTCGTTAATTCTCTCATCTGCAGAGATTAGTTTTATTCTTGATTCGGCAATTTCTTTTTCAGAATCTTTAAAAACCAGATAATGAAAATCTCCCATTCCGGCGATTTGAGGCAAATGAGTAATTGCAATAACTTGCATAGTTTGAGAAATCTTTTTCAAAATAACTCCAACTTTATTAGCTATATTCCCGGAAACACCACTATCAATCTCATCAAAAATGATAGTGGGAAGAAGATTTTTTTGAGATATCAAAGATTTAATACTTAACATAAGGCGTGACAACTCACCACCTGAAGCAATTTTTGACATATCACTTAACATACCTCCTTTATTTGCATTGAATAAAAATTTTACTTTATCAAATCCGTCAATTGTCAATTCATTGAATTTTATTTGCTCAACTTTAAATCTGCCATCAGGCATTCCAAGTTCAACAAGTAGTTTGGTAATGTTTTTTTCGATTTTTGGAATAGCCTCTCCCCTGCTTAAAGAAATAAATTTTGCCAATTTAGTCAGTTCGGTTTCGATTACAGAAATTTCATTTTTCAGACTATTGATTTCATTTTCGAGTGAGGAGATTTCGTTAAGTTTTTCAGAAAGATTATCTTTAATAGCAATTAATTTATTTACACTATTAACTCGATGTTTTTGCTGAAGATGAAATACAATATCAATGTTATTATTTAATTCAGTAATTCGCTTTGGGTCGTAAATAATTGATTCCCCAATACTTTCGATTTCAGAAGAAAGGTCTCTTAAATCAATTAGATTGCTTTCAACTCTTTTATAAAAATTTTCAAAATCATTGTTATATTCCGAGATATTTTTTATTAATGATAAAGCCTCATTAAGTTGAGAAATAATATTAAGTTCTTTATTATCGAGTATTTGTGAGATTCCTGCCAGATTAGTTTTAATTTCTTCGTGATGATTAAGAAGTTCAAGTTCTTTTTCTATATTATTGAATTCATCAGGATCTAGATTTGCTTTTTCGAGTTCATCAAATTGAAATTGAAAATAATCCTGATCTGACTTTGATTTATTTTCTTTTTCGATAAGTCCATTTAATTTCTTTTTCTTTTCAGAATAGTTTTTAAAACCCAAGCGATATTGTTTTAAAACATCATTTTTATTAACATAACTGTCAACCACGGCAAGTTGAAAATCAGAATTATTTAGTGTAACGGTTTTATTTTGAGAATGAATGTTTACTAATTTATCACCAAGCTCTTTTATTAGATTCAAATTTACCGGAGTATCGTTTATAAATGCTCTTGATTTCCCGCTTTTGTTTATTTCGCGACGAAGCAAAGTATTATCATCATAATCTAAATCATTTTCTTTAAAAAAAGGAATAAGATTATAATCTTTAATATTAAATGTGCCTTCAATAACACACTTTTTTGTTTTATCCAGAAGTACTTGTGAGTCGGCTCTATTACCAAGAATTAAAGACAAAGCTCCAAGAAGAATTGATTTCCCTGCACCTGTTTCACCTGTAATTACCGAAAGTCCATTCGAAAAGTTAATATTTAACTTTCGAATTAGTGCATAATTACTAATAGATAGATGTGTTATCATACTGAACTATAAATATTTACTAAACAAAAGTATTACAATTAATTATTTGATATTTCCTGATACTTAGATGTATTTGCCGGATCGATAGTTTTTAAAATTTCAATTGCTTTGGATTTTTCTTTTACTAATCCTTCTTTAAAAATATTCACAAACTCATCACGTTTAACATCAGTAATAAGCTGTAATAAAAATAATCCGGGTCTTTCTTCATAAGTAGTTTCAAGCAATTCAAGAGTTTGAGTTATTGTTGACCGCCCTTTATCAGCATCATCATACATGGCATCAAGACCTTTTAAATGATACATATAAAAGAATTTTCTAAGAGGTTTATATGCAGCATTTTGTAAATTTTCTATTATCCAATATCTATTACGTGTGTCTTCATAAGATTTCCATCCGGTTTGTGATGCGTTTTGTGCATTACTGACTACTCCTTCAGCTTTTTCATAAAATGGCGTTCCTCCATAAAGAGAATATGAATCGAATTCCATTCCTAAAAAAACATAAGAATAAAATGCAAGAACTGAAGTAAGATTTGATGTGAACGAGTTATCAGAATAGTCTAATGGTTGATATTCAATATATTCAAATTGAAAATCTTTATCTACATAGTTAAATAAGACCGAATTGTAATTTGTATTGAAAATTGGTCGGCGAAGAACCAGATTCAGGTTGGCAGAAAAAACATTAGAGCTTCTACCATTAACGGTTATTACAATAGTGCATTCTATTCTTTCATTTATCTCCACAGTATGATTTGTCCATTTATGATTATTCATAAATTCATAAATGGCATTTTGTAAAGTTTCGTAAATCTGTTTATCAGTTCCTGAGACTTGTTTAGCTGTAACTTGAACATCACAAAATAATTCCTGGGCATTTAAATTATAACCAATTATTGAGAATAACAGAATAATGAATATTTTTTTCACAAATAATAATTTAAAATTTCTATTTGGCTAATTCAGCAATTTTATCAACAATATCAATAGCAACCTGACTTTTATCTTTTAGATTAAAATTTGATGTATTTCCCTTTTTGTCGATTATTGATATTTTATTTGTTTTATGCTTAAAACCGGCTCCTTTATCTTTTAAAGAATTAAGAACGATGAAATCAAGGTTTTTATTTTTCAATTTCTTTTTTGCATTATTTATTTCACTATCAGTTTCAAGGGCGAAACCAATAAGTATCTGATCATCATTCTTTTGATTTCCAAGTTGTGCAAGTATATCTTTTGTAGGTTTTAGTTTTAAAGAAAGATCAGTTGTTTTCTTTTTAATTTTACTGTTTTCGACTTTTTCAGGAGTATAATCTGCAACTGCTGCTGACATCACAGCAATATCACATTTTGGAAATTTTTTAATACATGAATTGTACATTTCCTCTGCTGAAACAACATTAGTTTTTATAATATTTGGTGATGAGACAGATAATGAAGTTGGTCCTGAGACTAATTCAACAATAGCTCCTCTGTTTGCTAATTCTTCTGCAATAGAATAACCCATTAAACCGGAAGAGTGATTTCCGATAAATCTAACAGGGTCAATAGCTTCGTAAGTTGGACCGGCAGAAACAAGAACTTTCTTATTACTTAGTGGAGTTTTTTTTTAAAGAAATTATTAATTATTTCAAATATTATTTCAGGTTCTTCCATTCTTCCGGCACCGCAAAGACCACTGGCAAGTTCACCTTCATTTGGGGCAATAAGATGATTGCCGTAAGATTGTAATATTTTAATATTTTTTTGTGTTGATGGATGTTTAAACATATCTAAATCCATAGCAGGAGCAAAATAAACAGGGCATTTTGCTGCAAGATATGTTGTAAGTAAAAGATTGTCAGCTATACCGCCGGCCATTTTTGCCAAAGAATTTGCTGATAATGGTGCGAGAAGATAAAGATCTGCTTGATTTCCAAGTTCCACATGACTGTTCCAGCTACCTGTTTCGTAATCATAGGGTTCTGATAGAACAGCATTTTCTGATAATACAGAAAGAGTTAAAGGTGTAACAAAATCTTTAGCACTGTCAGTCAATAAAATTTGAACTTTAGCGCCTTCTCTTTTAAGGAGTCGTACAAGCAAAGGAATTTTGTAGGCAGCAATACTAGCTGTTATCCCAATAACTATGTTTTTTCCTTTTAGCATTATCTTTTCTATAATGAATTAAAAATTGTTCAAAGTACTATTATCCTGATTTTTGAAATATATTTTTTTATTTAAAAATTCGTTAATAGAAATAAGTGTTGGTTTTGGAAGGCGTTCATAAAACCTTGCAATTTCTATTTGTTCTCTGTTTTCAAAAATTTCTTCCAGATTATCTGTTGGAGAAGCAAATTCCGAAAGTTTGCCATCAAGTTCTGATTTCATTTCAACGGTAATTTGATTTGCTCTCTTCGAAAGAATAGAAACAGTTTCGTAGATATTATTTGTTTGTTGGTAAAAATCTTCTTTGTTTCTTGTAATTGCTTCAGTTTCTGTTCTGATACTTTTATAGTCCATAATAGATAAATAAAATATTAATTATTAATTACTTCTTTTGAGATATTATATATTTTTTCAGTTTGTTTTAAATACTTGCTTTCAGGAAAAGAAAAACGTAAGTTTTCATACGACTCGATAGCAGCAGAATAACGATCTTCTTGCATTTCTATAACACTATTACTTGCATATTCGTAATATGACTTTATAATATAAAATAAAATATCTTCTTTATATTTTGTATTAGGAAAATCCTTTAACACATTTTCAAAAGATAATATTGCTGATTTATAATGTTCCATTTTATAATACAAAAGAGCAGAGTTGAAATTTTTTTCTTCAAGTTTTTCTCTTAATTTATCAATCATATTATTACAGTTTTCTACTCTGTAACTATCAGGATAAATATTGATAAAAAGCTGCAATTCAGCAATTGCTTCATATGTATTTGTTTGATCAAGCGAACTCATTGGCGATTTCAAGTACTTACAATAAGCACTCATATAAACACATTCTTCGGCTCTCTCATTATTAGGATAGTTTTTTGCATACCTCATAAAATAATAAGAAGCCATAATATAATCACGTTGTTCAAAATAACAATAAGGATAAAAGAAGTTTAATTCCTGCGCTTTGTCAGTACCTTTAAAAAATGGTAATACCTGATCGAATAATTGCAAAGCTCTGTAATAATCACCGGAATTGTATAATTCAACAGCTTTTTCGTACTTAATTTCATTGTCGCTGCTTTTTAGCAATTTTTGAAACTTACTACAAGATGAAAGTCCCACAAGACCAATCATTAATAAAAAAAATATACCCTTTCGAATCATGGCGGCAAAATTACATTAATATATTGAATTATAAAATAAAATCTGATATAAAATTATAAAAATATTCTTCAACTAACGCAGTATTTTTAAGTCTTATTTCAATATTAACATTTTTTAGGATTTTGATCAATATTTTGGCCTTGTTTTTAACAATTATGTAGTGCGTACAGATATTTACGAAATAAAATATTTTCAAGAAATCCACATTTTATTTATCAAAAAAAATTACAAAATTTTACATTAAATCATAAATCAATCAATAAATAAGTTTGTCGGAAGGCTAATATTTAATATTTTTGTAGAAGATAAATATTAATTAACAATATAAAAATATATAAAGTGGACATATTTGAAAAAATTACAACAAATTTGGGACCGATTGGACAATACGCAGACAAAGGTTTCGGATATTTTATGTTTCCTCGTCTCGAAGGAGAACTTGGTGCAAGAATGCAATTTCAAGGAAAAGAACAATTAGTTTGGAGTTTGAATAATTATTTGGGATTAGCAAATAATTCTGAGATTCGAAAAATTGATGCTGAAGCAGCAAAGGACTGGGGACTTGCTTATCCTATGGGTGCAAGAGCGATGTCTGGCCACACAAGATATCACGAAAAACTTGAGCAAGAGCTTGCAGATTTTGTTGGCAGAGAAGCTGCTTATCTTCTCAATTATGGATATCAAGGAATGATTTCTATAATTGAATCATTAGTTGATCGACAAGATGTAATTGTTTACGACTCTGAAGCTCATGCATGTATTATTGATGGGATGAGACTCCATTTTGGTAAGCGATTTGTGTATCCTCATAATAATATGACAAATCTTGAGAAAGAACTTGAAAGAGCAACAAAAATTACAAAAAAAACTGGAGGTGGAATACTTGTTATTACTGAAGGTGTTTATGGAATGTCAGGGGATTTGGGAAAATTAAAAGATATTGTAGAGCTGAAAAAGAAATTCCAGTTCAGAATTCTTGTTGATGATGCACATGGATTTGGAACCATGGGTAAAACAGGTGCAGGAACAGATGAGTATTTTGGTGTTCAGGATGAAATTGATGTATATTTTGGAACATTTGCAAAAGCAATGGCAGGAATAGGAGCTTTTGTTGCCAGCCGTAAAGATGTTATAAATTCCCTTACATTTAAAATGCGCTCACAGATATTTGCAAAATCTTTACCAATGCCAATGGTTATTGGAGCAATGAAAAGACTTGAACTATTGAGAGACCAACCGGAACATAAGAAAAAACTTTGGGATGTAGTCAATGCTTTACAAAAAGGTCTGAAAGAAAATAATATGAATATTGGGAATACCGAATCGCCTGTAACACCGGTTTTCCTTAGCGGGGGAGTTTCAGAGGCTACTCAAATAACTTATGATCTTAGAGAAAACTATCATGTTTTTTGTTCAATTGTTGTATATCCTGTTATTCCTAAGGGGCTTATAATGCTTAGACTTATACCAACTGCTGTTCACACTCTTGAAGATGTAGAATATACTATTAAAGCTTTTGCAGAAGTAAAGAAAAAACTTGATGCAGGAAAATATTCTAGTGGCGAAATTATTGATGCCGCTATTGAATAAATATTTGTAAATTAATATTTTAACCTAGCTTTCAAAAAAAAAGCTAGGTTTGTTTTTTGGAAAATTACAATGAAAACAATTAAAAAGAAACTATTAATCCAAGACAAGGATTTTTATATTATTTCAATAAATTCTGCTGCTTTTTTTATTATCTCTTATATTTTTGTTTATTTGCTAAGCCAGCTATCTACTATGGCTGTTGCCTCTTTTTACGACTTTAATACAAAGCTTCTTTATTATAGAATATTTTATTTTGTAGATACAACAGATTGGGGTTTCGAGTCAGTAAAAATGATTTTTAGTATTGGCCCAATAATCAACCTAATCGTTGGGGTTATATTTCTATTAATTTATTTAAATGTAAAAGAAAGTCTTGGCAAACTGAAAATGTTTTTTATGTGGGGATATCTTAATGCATTTAATTTATTGTTAAGTGCAATTATTTTAGGATCGTTTAATAATACTGGTTTCGGAAATGTACTAAACTGGTCTTATGTTATGGATACAGGCAGAATGTTGCATGTTTTTGTTGGTGGTGTAGTTTTGGTAGCATGTGGATTTTTTTCAACACGATCAGTACTTGTTTCAGCAAACACATATTTTAAAAATCTTAATTATCGAACAAAAAGATTATACGCTTTTAGTCATGTTTTAGCAGGAGCAATACTAGGAATTATTATTATAAGTATTGCAAAAATTCCACATAATTCATACAATAATTATTTTGAACTTATTGGATCATTGTTTATTATATTAATAATTCTCCCAATAATTTTCAGATACAATAGTTTTACTGATATTAATTTTGAGTATGATGACAATCTTCCTGCAAAAAAAATAATTATCGATTGGAAATATGTTATTATTGCAATTGTAATTCTATTGCTTTTCAGATTTTGTCTATCTTAATAAACCTGAATTTTTCTGCTTATTATTCTTTTATCAGTTTTTACTTTCACTAAATAAACACCTGATTTATATCCTGATAATTCAATATTTGTTAATTTGTTGTTGAATTTATTTTCGAACATTATCTGTCCTAATGAATTAAATATTAAAATAGATTTAATTGTTTCAGATGATTGAACAAAAATATTACCAGAAGTAACAGGGTTTGGAAAGATTTTCAGAGTATTAAAAATCTGAACTTCATTTATTCCCACATTACTATCACACGAAATATTTGCTATCCACCCTACTTTATTTACATTTTGGTCTGAATGAAATTCAAAAGTTAGTGCACCTAAATCATTTGAAGCTATCACAGTTCCGGGAGAATTATTTCCACAATATTTCCCCATTAGTTGTGCAGAAGTTGTTTCACCATTATAAATTTTAAGCCAATCATAATCACAAGAATTATCATACTCAACATCAAATAAAATAAATTCCATTTTAACCATAAAATCAGTTCTTCCAGGATAAAAGACCATTGTTAAATCTTCATTATCTGAATAATTATTATTCTGGCCACCTGAATCGGTAAATATTCCTTGACATGCAGTAATAGTAGTGTTTTGCATAATATATTCTTGAGATACAGTTATATAATCCGATTTTATAATTGTGCTCGTATCAGAATCAGAATAAACTGTAAGAGTTACATCAAATTGCCCGTTTTCCGAATATAAAATATTTATAGGATGTTGCTCATTTGATGATGCAGGAATACCACCTTCGAATGTCCACTCCCACTCTATCGGGTCACCGTATGACAAATCGGTAAAATTAATTGAACTTCCTGTAGAAATGTTTGAGTTGTCAGCAATAAAATCAGGAATTAAAATTCCTGGAGCTAACTGAATATTTTTAACAGTATTTCCACGATTAAAAACCGCAACATTGCTTATAGTTTTTGAATAATATCCGGGTGCTGAAAAAGTTAAATTATAACTTCCTGAAAAGGCAGGTCGATGATAATCGCCAACGGGTAATGAAGAAAAAACCATTGAACTATCAATATCATGGTCATCAATAAAAACTTCAGCTTTGATTGGTTCTCCTGTAATTGAGTCAGTTATTATTCCATTAATACCGTATTGAACTTGTTCGATATAATTTATCAACGAACGATAATTATAATCCCAATAATCATTAAGTTGAGATGCGGGTAATATAAATTCATGAGATAATTCGAGTGTAAATTCTCTGCATTGATGAAAATAACTCATGTAATCTTGTCGTCCACCATTTATCGAATACCAATCATAACCATTTGTAATACCATTATTCTGATCAGTTAAATATCCATAAGGAGAATAAGCCTGTGCAGTATCAGCATATTCGCGACAAACATATTGCCACCAATTGTCATCAGCATGCCTTTTCGACCAAGTATCCCATGGATAGTTACATAATTCGGCACCACTATGTATGTTACAGGAAGTAACAAAACTCTTGTCTTCGGCAAAGTTCATAAAATATACTGTTTCGGGTTGCCATTCATGTCCGTCAGGGTGAGGTCCGTCTTCGGGATCAGGATAATTTCTGTTTAAGTCAATATTATTTGCGTTGAAGCGTGTTGCTCCGTTTACAGAACTATTTCCACCAGCATAAGTTCCATCGGGATTTGCAAGTGGGTTTATCCATATTTCATTATTATTGACCAAATTTGTAAGTCTTGTATCAATATTATAATTTGATATTAAATGATCAATTAACCTGAGCATTAAAATATATCCAACAGTTTCGTCTCCATGCATTGTTGAAGTATATAAAAATTCAGGTTCATTTTCGTTTGCCATTAGATTGTCTGTAATTCTGGCAATAAGTAGTTTTCTGCCACTTGGAAGTGTTCCAATATTTACTATTTTACAAATGTCGGGATAATCAGTTTCAAACTGATACATCATAGCTTCGTATGCCTCGTAAGTTGGGTAATAATCCCAATTATCAACACCTTCGGAATTAATAAAATTTTCTAAACTTAGCATTTTAGGGTTTTTGATAAGATTGCCCGGTGAAGGAAGTAAAGTATAAGCAATATTAAGTTTCAGAAATTCTTTAAAGTCTTTTTTGCTTGCATAGGCAAACACTTCATTGTCAATAACATTATCAATAGAAATAATATTAGTTAAAGAATGAATTTCTTTTTTTGAATTAATATTGAATTTGAAATATCTTTCTGTTTTTTCTTTAAAAACTTTATCAAGAGGACTTTCAATTGCTTGATTTTGTGAAAAAATATTTCCTGCAAAAGCAAAAAATATAATTGATATAATTAATTTTATTGATTGTTTCATTTTAATATTGATATTAGTTTTTTTAAAATGTTATAAATTACTCAAATAGTAATTTTAGTTTTCTTTTTTTAATTTCGAAATGTGTTCTTGTAGCTTTAGTTGTATCGATTTATTTACTTTAACAAGTGGCAATCTCAGATTATTTGAACAAATTCCAAGAATCTCTAGCGCAGCTTTAATTCCTGAAGG
>CAYOKJ010000052.1:16713-20354 GCA_964404485.1 uncultured Bacteroidales bacterium
ATTCCGATAATATTATCGAAGTTTTTTGCTATCTCGAGTGTTGTCTCTGCAGAAATATTTGAATTGGTTCGACCCGGAACATTATATAAAATTATCGGCAGAGGGCTAACACCTGCAATTTCTTTATAATGAAGATAAATCCCTTTTTGTTGCGGTTTATTATAATATGGAGAAACAGAAAGTATTGCGTCAATCCCTTCGAGATTTGTTGAAAGAATTGTATCTTTAACTAACTGAGTATAATTACCTCCAATTCCCAATACAATTGGTACACGTTTATCAACTTCTTCAACAACAAAATTTATTAGGGCATTTTTTTCATCTTTTGATAAAACTACTGATTCGCCGGTAGTTCCCATAACTACAAGATAATTTACATTATTGGTAATCAGATGTTCTATAAGTTTTTTTAGTGAATTAAAGTCAATTGTTCCATACTTATGAAAAGGTGTAACAATTGCAACTCCAGTACCCTTGAGTTTTAATATCATTAGTTTTTTGTTTTTAGAATAGTTAAATAATGTATTACTTCATTCATGAAAAAATCAATATCAGAACCTGGTTTTGTTTTAATCATAATATCCAGATAATCTGCACTGTCAGTATCATCAATGCCAATTTTAAGTTTTGCATTTGATTGTGCTAAAATATATTTTATCGGATAAGTGTCAGAATCATCAAGATTAATGAGAATATCAAAATCCTTTTTAATAAAATCATCAATAAAAAATCCAAAAGGTTTTTTGTACCAATTTAAGTTTTTTTCTGAAAAAAGGTCATAGGTAAGCTTTGGCATAATTTGTTCTTCAAGGATTTTAGATTCTACCAAGGCAAGAGCTTTAATTGTTTTTTTTTGTTTTTGCAGGATTTCAACAAACTTGCTTACTTTTTCATAATCAGATTTTTTGTGCACAATAAATAGCAAGCCTATTGTTAGAGCATCATTAATATTTATCAATTTCCTGATTCTTTTTACTTTTTTATAATCCTGCCGTAAAACAAACCCGGATATTATTGTTTCTATTTTTCTTAATATATTCAATTTTAATATATTTTTTTGTAGTTGAGCAAAAATACAAATAATTTGCTCATTTGTTATAATAAAAATATTTTTATAAATATATTTTTGATAATACAGTTCATCTGTTTACTTTTACGCAAATATAAAAAACTATTTAATTTGGAAATCACATTTCTGGGAACCGGAACATCACAAGGAGTACCTGTAATAGCATGCAAATGCGAAGTTTGTAATTCAAAAAATTATAAAGATAAACGTCTTAGATCATCTGTATTAATAAAAACTGATAATAAAATTATTACTATAGATGCTGGACCTGACTTTCGACAGCAGATGCTTCGTGAAAAAGTTAAAAATCTTGATGCAATTCTAATTACTCATGGTCATAAAGACCATGTTGGAGGACTTGATGATGTTAGAGCATTTAATTATCAGCAAAAAAGACCTATGGATGTTTTTGCATCAAAAATTCATCAGGTTGATATTAAGAGAGAATTTTTTTACGCTTTTGAAGAAAATACTTACCCTGGTGTACCAAAAATTAATCTTAATGTTGTTGATGGTAATTCCTTTGATATTGATAAAGTTAATGTAATTCCAATAAAAGCAAAGCATTACAAAACCGAAGTTCTTGGTTATCGAATTGGCGATTTTACTTATATTACCGATGCTAATTATATTTCTGATAAAGAAAAGGACAAAATTTACGGAAGTAAAATTATTGTTCTCAATGCATTACGAAAGCAAAAACATGTTTCTCATTTCAACTTAAGTGAAGCAATTGAAGTATTGAAAGAATTAAAACCTGAAAAAGCCTATTTAACTCATATTAGTCATTTAATGGGATTGCATGATATGGTTTCTAAAGAACTGCCTTCTTTTATAGAGCTTGCTTATGATGGATTAAAAATTAATTGTTAAATCAGTGAGACTTTAATTTTGTGAAGCAAACATTTAGTCGAACTGATCCCGAGTGTAACTGAGGGATCTCCAGGGTTATATTCCTACTTTACTGTTTTCCTCACATATCTCAAATCCAAAAGATTAATTGGATTGCTTCCTAAACCACTTATATTTTTCTGAACAAATCGTAATACCTGATCATAAAACAAAACAACAACCGGAGCTTCTTCCATAATAATATTGTCCATTTTTTGATAAAGAGAAATTCTGATGGAATCATTTATTTCCTTTTGAGATTGTTCATAAAGTAAATCAAATTCAAAATTGGAAAAATGAGTGTAATTAGGACCTTGAGGACAAAAATTCTTGCTATAAAAAAGTGATAAATAATTTTCGGCATCAGGATAATCTGCTATCCATGAACCACGAAAAAAATTCAATTTTGCCTGTGCTTTCATTTCCCTTAGGGCAGCCGGAGGATTTACATCAATATTTATTTCAAAACCAATTTCGTTAAGCTGATGCTGAATATATTTACACAGATCAAGATAATCTGCAGTGGTGGAAAGTGTAATTGGGGGAATCTTCTCCCCTGCCGAAAAACCTGCCTGTGACAGTAATTCACGAGCCTTGTCTGGATTAAATGAATACCCATTTATTTTTGTTGTATTGAATGCCGGAAGTCCTTTAGGAATCATACCATAATTTCCCGGCATCCCAATATTATTTCTAAGGTATTTCATCATTTTTTTTCTGTCAAAGCCATAGTTAATTGCTTGTCGTACCAGTTTGGAACTCAAAGGACTATTTTTAACATTTTCCCTGGATTCATCAATTAAAATCCCAAGGTATTCTGTGTTGAGGTAAGCTTGGG
This sequence comes from uncultured Bacteroidales bacterium, assembly GCA_964404485.1. Lineage (GTDB taxonomy): Bacteria > Bacteroidota > Bacteroidia > Bacteroidales > JAIORY01 > JAIORY01. The sequence goes on from CAYOKJ010000052.1 coordinate 19,512, forward strand.
TTATTAGTTTAAATTTATCATGATATTTAGGATTTAATTTACCGTTTGCTGTTAATAACTCATCTTTATATCTTGCGTCAATTCCTGACATATAATCTAGATTACCAAGAACAAACTCCAGAAAAGCAGATTGTTTGTCTATCAAAAAAGTTATTGAAATTGCATCAAGATAAGGGAGTCTGTAATTGCCGTCAAACTCAAAATATTTTTCATTTTTAAGATAAACAAGTTTAATACCTTCCATCCACATTTTAAAAACAAATGGACCTGTACCAACTGGATTTCGTCGAAAATCTTTCCCGTAATAATTTATTGCTTTTTCCGGGACCACCGAACAATATTGCATGGCAAGAATTCCAAGAAATGGGGGAAATGCTTGCGTTAATTTAATTTGGAAAACGGAATCATTAATGGCTTTAAAGGCATAATTTCCATTATTTTTCTCAACATAATTAAAAACCCATAATCCAGGTGAAGCTACCTCCGGCTTAACAATTCTAAGAAAACTATATTCAAAATCATAAGCACTAACCTTTCTCTCAACACTATCTTTAAAAATCTCATTATCATGAAAATAAACATCATTTCTTAAACAAAAACTATAGGTTTTTCCATCCTCCGAAATTTTCCAGGATTTTGCAATGCAGGGAGTAATATTCATTTTATCATTAAACTGAACAAGACCATTATACAATTGATTACATGCCCAGATATTAGCTTGATCTTTTGCATAAACCGGATCAAGTGAAGAAATACCAACTGCTTCATTATATCTGAAAACAGTTTTTTGGTTTGGCTCATTTCGATGTGTATTGCATCCAAAAAAAATCAGAATTAAAAAAA
>CAYOKJ010000053.1:0-20166 GCA_964404485.1 uncultured Bacteroidales bacterium
AGGCAAATGGCCACTAAAAAGTTATGACGAAAATAATGACCATTTAGCCAGTTTTATATTTTATTTTATTTGCATTATATTTTATTTAATGTCAATTTATTTTAAACATTTAATACACAACAAACACTTAAATTTTGTTTAAAAATAAAGGTCCCTCTCACCATTTTTAATTCTTTCAATTCTATTTTTAACTTCAGAAATATATTTTTCATCATCAAGTTTATTGAGATTTTTTTCAATTACTTTCCATCCTTTTTCGGCAATTTCTTCATTTGCATAATCAACAAGATATTCCGAAAGAGTAAGTATAGCATTTGGAGTGCAATATCTTTTAATAAAACCCGGAACCGAAAATTCCATGAAATGTTCTCCTGTTCTTCCAAGACGATAACAAGCTGTGCAAAAAGAAGGAAGATAACCGTCGTCAAGCAATTCATCAATTACTTCGGCTAATGTTCTGGAGTCGTTTATTAAAAACTGCTCTTTGTTAAGATTTTGGTCAACCTCAGGATTTTCAGCATAGGCACCAATTTCTAATTTTGTTCCTGCATCTATTTGTGAGCAACCATATTGTAAAACTTCTTTTCTAATCACCTCCGGTTCACGAGCAGTAAGTATCAGGCCTGTGTAAGGGACTGACAAACGAAGGATTGCAACTAATTTTGCAAAATCATTATCACTAACATTGTATTTGTCATTGATGTTGTACTCGGAGGCATCCTGTAAACGTGGAAACGAAATTGTATGTGGCCCCACATTATAGCAGGCTTCGAGATGATTAGTATGACGAACGAGGCTCATAATTTCAAATCTCCAGTCGTATAAACCAAATAATGCTCCAATTCCAACATCATCAATACCTGCTTCCTGTGCACGATCTAAAGAGGTTAAGCGATAGTTGAAATCAGCTTTCTTACCGCTTGGATGAAATTCTTTGTATGCTTCGGGATGATATGTTTCCTGGAAAACTTGATAGGTGCCTATTCCTGATTTTTTCACAGTTTTGAAGCCTTCGATATCGAGGGGGGCTGCATTAATATTTACTCTCCTAATCTCACCATTGTCTTTTTTAACATTATAAACTGTTTTTACAGTTTCTGCAATATATTCCGGTGAATAATCAGGATGCTCGCCATAAACAAGAATTAGTCTTTTTTGTCCATGTTCTTCAAGAGCTTTTACGTTATTTATTAATTCTTCTTTTGTAAGAGTTTTTCTCTTGGCATTTTTGTTTGATGCTTTAAACCCACAGTATTTACAGTTATTTATACAATAGTTTCCAACATAAAGGGGAGCAAACAAAACAATACGATTTCCATAAACATTCTTTTTTAGTGTTTTGGCACCGTTTTTAATATCTTTAACTAATTCTGGATCAGTTGTGTTTACCAAAACTGCAACTTCTTCGAGATTAAGTCTTTTTTTGCTTAACGATTTTGCAATTATCTTGTTAACTCTTTCTTTTGTCGGTTTTGCATTATTTATAAAATCCCATATTTCATCTTTGTCGATGAAAGGTTTCATGGGTTCATCTTTAATTGCGTATTTTTCTGGATTAAATTTCATTGCCTTTTTCTTTAAGATTTAAAAATTAATGTTCATAAGGTAGAGTTATTGTAAATGTGGTTCCCTTGTCGGGAATACTGTTTACATCAATTTTTCCTTCGTATAGTTCAACAATATCTTTCGTAATTGAAAGTCCTAATCCTGTTCCTATAATGTTTTTTGTTTTTGAATTTTTTATCCTGACAAAGTCGTGGAAAAGTTTTGCAACATCTTCTTCAGCCATTCCAATACCAGTGTCTTCAACTTTTATTTCAATTGCACTTTTCAGTTCAGTTATCGAAATATTAACCTCACCGTTTTCAATATTATATTTTACTGCATTAGAAACAAGGTTGTTGAAAATTATTTCCATTTCATCCATATCAGATTTGAAATAAGTATTTTCTTCTGAATATAAATTAATTGATATATTTCTTTGAATTGCAAGAGGTTCAATGCTATGTATTGCAAGTTTTGCAACTTCATTAAGATCAGTGTTTCTAAGTTCTCTTTTTTTCTTACCAGATTCAATTTTTGTGAGATCAAGCATATCCATAATAAGATTTCTCATTCCATTAATTCTTGCTATCGAACGCTCAATCATTGTCTGATAATCTTTAATATTTTCACCAGCTTGTCTGTCGTTCATTATTTTAAGATAACCCTCGATGGCATTGATTGGAGATTTTAGTTCATGAGAAAGTACTGATAGAAACTGAAATTTCAGTTGCTTACTTTCCTTCTTCATTTTCCTTGTCATTTTTTTCAGGAAAAGATGTTTTGTAATACTTTCCATTGCTGCTTTCAGTTCCTGAGGAGTAAATGGTTTTGGAACAAAATTAAATGCTCCATTCCCTGTTGCTTTTATTGCAAGGTCTAAAGAGGCATGAGAAGTAATCATCATAACTGCAACATCAATATGATTTTTGTTGATGTGTTGAAGTACTTCAATTCCATGAATTCCCGGTAGTTTATTATCTAATAAAACTATGTCGGGTTTGTTATTTTCTAATATTTCAAGAGCTTGTTCACCGGTTTCTGCTTCTATTATCTCGAAAGAAAAGTCGTCTTCCATAAATGGATATCCAACAGTGAAGTTTCGAAGAATTCTATTAATCCCGGAACGAATCCCGGGTTCATCATCAACAACTAATACTTTTAACTTTTCCATGATTTATTGTTTAAGTGCTAAGTGTTTGTTTTTTTTATAACTTTAATAGCTTCTTAATTTCTCTTTGTAATTGATCTGTTCTTATACCTTTTTCAATATATTTATCAGCTTTAATCCATTGTTTTTCTTCTTCTGATTCAGTTCCGAAAAGTAACCCTGTTTCAGCAGTAACAGCTGTAATAATCATTACAGGTACATCGGGATATTTCTTTTTTGATTTATAACTTAAAATGAATCCACTATCTTTATTTTCCATCATAAGATCAAAAATTGCAAGATCGGGTTTTGTGTTTTGGAGGATTTCTTCTCCTTCTTTCTGACTGTCAGCAGTAATAACTTCAAATCCCATATTTGAAATCAAAAATTTGTTTTGTTCAATCTGATCAATATCATCATCCACAATCAATACTAATTTTTTCTTTTCTAACATTTTATTTTTAGTTTTATATATTTTTTAACTACTAATTATTTCTTGGTAATTTAATTTTAAAATTTGTTCCTATTTGACCTTTTTCAGGATCATTATTTGATTGTACTGAAATTTGGCCTTTGTGCATTTTTACTATTCCATAAATAAGCGGCAGACCTAATCCGGTTCCATTACCTGGTTTTTTTGTAGTAAAGAAAGGAGTAAATAATTTGTCCATATTTTCTTTCGAAATCCCGGTTCCTGTATCACTTATATTAATTTCAATTTCATCATCATTATCTGTAATATAAATTTTTAGTTCTCCACCATCAGGCATGGCTTCTACTGCATTTTTTTCAATATTTGTAAGTACCTGCATTAGTTGATCTTTATCAACCATTGCTATTGGGTCTTTCATTTCTGATTTAAAAGAAACTTTAACATTAAGAGGTTTGATAATTGAATCAATACTATGTTCGGCAAAATTTTGCATATTTGTTTTTGAAAGTTTAACCTGATTTTTTCTTGCAAAATTTAATAACCCGCCAACAATTCCTTTACATCTTTCTGCTTGTTCAACAATAAGATTGAGGTCTTCAATTATGGGGTCGTCATTTTTGGCTTCATCTTTTAGAATGTTGCTATACATTGTTATCACACCAAGTGGATTATTTAGTTCATGTGCAATACCGGCCGAAAGTTGTCCCATGTGAGCAAGCTTTTCCGATTGTTTTAAGGCCTGTTGGGCAGTACTTAAATTTTCGTTCGAGATGTTTAAGTTTTTAATAGAATCATGTAATTTTTCTATTGTATAAGGTAAACACATTTCGCTTTCAGCCAATCCTTCGATAATTGCAATTGCATGTTCACGGCAAGTTTGGTAACCACATGCACGGCAATTCAAATGATCTTTTGGCTCTTTTTTACCCATTCCGAGCAAGACTTTTTTTATTTCTTCCTCACTAGGTTTGTCTATCTTATAATTTACATCATCAAATGTTTGTGAAAAGTTAATATTCTCAAAAGACTTAACATCTTTTTCCCATTTTTCTACATCCAGATTATTAAGTTTTTCTTTTACATAATTACTGATACAAGTACGTTTTGAATATCGTTCATCAGGTTTGCTCATTCCAGGACCCATAATACAACCTTCGCAGCAGAGCAACTCAAGATGTTGTGAGCCGATTTTGTTTTTTTCAAATTCGTTTATTGCAGCAATGAAATTATTCTTTCCTTCAGCAACAATAGTGTTGCCTTCAGAGATATCATCTGTCATATCTATTGTATGCAATAATCCACGACTGACAGGAAAGATTGCTCCTTTACCTGAAAATGGCGGGTCAAATTCTATAGGATCAGCATCTTCAATTGTAAGACTGTCTTCATTGAGCATTTCCCTTAGTTCTCTAAAAGTTAAAACCTCGTCAACTTCATCAGATTCTGATTTTTTTGCAAGACAAGGTCCAATAAAGACAACTTTTGCATTTTTACCATATTTAGCTTTAACTATTCTGGTAATAGCAACCATTGGCGAAGCAATGGGAGCTAGCGATGAAATCATTTCAGGATGATAAATTTGTATATAAGAAACTATTGCAGGGCAATCTGAAGTAATGCATTTTTTATTGCTGTTGTTAAAGAGTTTTTTATATTCTTTTGCAACCATGTCGGCGCCAAATGAAACCTCAACCACTTTACTAAAACCAATTTTTTTTATTAGACTAACCAAAATCTTGTGGTCAGTAATTTCAGTAAATTCAGCCGGAAAACTTGGTGCAATACACGCAATTATTAAATCGTTAGTTTTAATTAAAGCTCGTACTTCGTCTTTTGTTTCCAGAAAAACCTTGGCGCCTTGGCTGCATACTCTTACACAATTTCCACATCCAATGCATCGTTCATTAATAACTTCAGCTTGCCCGTTAATAATTTTTATTGCTTTCGCAGGACATTCGCGCACACAAGTGTAGCATACTCTACACTTGTTTTTAACAGTATAAACCAGTTTGCTTCTGTCTGTGCGTTTCATGTCCTTGTGTTTTATAATTTATCTTAATACTTCTCTTTTGATATAAGTTGTATGTAAAAGCTCATGACTCTTGTGTCCTAATGGTTCACCAAGATATTTGTCGTAAATTTCAATGATATCAGGATTTCTGTGAGAAACTTTTAATGTTTCATTTGTATCGATATCGTAAAGTGATTTCATTCTTGATTTCATATTCTCATCATCAGCACCAATATGCTGACCACCTCCACCGATACAACCACCGGGGCAAGCCATTATTTCAATAAAGTGAATGTCGTTTCTTCCTTCTTTAATTTCGGTAAGAAGTTTTTTTGCATTTCCTAAGCCATTAACTACCGCAACACCAATTTCTAGATCACCTATTTGGATCTTAGTTTCTTTTCGGTCTTCAAAACCTCTTACTTCAGGAATTTGAAATTTAACAAGTTCTTTACCTGTGAGATTGTAATATGCTGTTCTTATTGCAGCTTCCATTACTCCACCTGTGGCACCAAATATTTTTCCGGCAGTGCTCCTTGTTCCTAATGGAGAATCTGCACTTTCAGGTTGAATTTTATTAATATCAATGCCATACAATTTGATAAATTGACTTAACTCTCGAGTTGTTAAAACTGCATCAACATCAGTTATTCCGTGAGATGTCATTTCATCTCTTTGAGCTTCGAATTTCTTTGCAGTACAAGGCATTATCGAAACCGAATAAATATTTTTAGCTTCGATATTTTCTGTTTTTGTAAAATAATTTTTGATGATAGCTCCCATCATTTGTTGAGGAGACTTGCAAGAAGAAATATTTGGAATAAACTCAGGCGTAAATTCTTCAGCATATTTTATCCATGCAGGACAACAGCTTGTTATCATTGGTAGAATACCATTGTTGGATACTCTGTCGATCAGCTCAGCAGATTCTTCCATTATAGTAAGGTCGGCTGCAAAGGATGTGTCAAAAACTCTGTCGAATCCAATTTTTCTTAAAGCAGAGTTCATAATTCCATTAATATCTTTTCCGGGTTCAATTCCAAATTCTTCCGCAAGGGAAACAGAAATTGCAGGAGCATATTGAACAACAACAGTTTTTGATGGGTCATTTAATGCTTCTATGACTTCAGGGAAATGATTTTTTTCAGTTAATGCACCTGTTGGGCATACCATAATACATTGGCCACAATTTACACAGCTTGATACGTTAATGCCTTTATTAAAAGCAGTTCCGATAATTGTCTGGCTTCCTCTGTTAATGTAATCAATAGCCGAAACTCCCATTACTTTTTCACATACTTCAACACATCTTCCGCAAAGGATACATTTATCAGGATCGCGTATAATACTTGCACCTGAAGTATCAATATTATGATTGTTCTTTTTTCCGTTTATTTTTCTTTCTCTTACGTGTAGTTCGTTTGAGAGATTTTGAAGTTCGCAATTAAGGTTTCTTGAGCAATAAAGACAATCATCAGGATGATTTGATAATAATAGCTCCACAATAGTTTTTCTTGCTTCAACAACCTTAGCTGAATGAGTTTGAATTTTCATTCCTTCAGCAGCAGGATATGAACATGATGTAATTAATTTCCCGGTTTTTTTATCTTCAACAACACACATACGACATGCACCTGTTGGTGGAAAACCCTTCATATGGCAAAGTGTAGGTACTTTTATTCCGTTACGATTTAATACGTCAAGAATAGTTTCGTCTTTATTTGCTTCAAGTAATTGATTATTTACTTCTATATTGAAATTCATTTTTGTTTTGATTTAAGATTATTATCTTATCGAGATTGCATTAAATTTACATGCTTCTTCACAACTTCCACAGCCAATACATTTTTCTTCAATAATAAAATGAGCTTGTTTTTTTGATCCGATAATTGCATTTGTCGGACATTTTTTAGCACAAACTGTACACCCTATACATTTGTCAACATCAATTTTAAAAGTTCTTAGTTCAGTACAAACTCCTGCACGGCATTTTCTTTCGAAGATATGTTCTTCAAATTCTTCTCTGAACCATTTTAATGAACTAAGGACAGGATTTGGAGCTGTTTGACCCAAACCACATAAAGATGTTTCTTTGATAACTTTTCCGAGTCTTTCCAATTGTAAAATACCTTTGAATCTTTCGAGGGCAGCATTAGGACTTTCGTTACTTGGTCGTTGAGTAATACTTTCAAGTATTTCAAGCATTCGTTTTGTTCCTTCACGGCAAGGAATACATTTTCCGCAGCTTTCTCTTTGAATAAATTGCATAAAGAATTTTGAAATATCAACCATACAATTGTCTTCATCCATAACAACAAGACCACCCGAACCCATCATTGCACCTGCTTTTATAAGCGATTCATAATCTACTTTTATATCAAGATTTGCTTCGGTGATACAACCACCGGAAGGACCTCCAATTTGTACTGATTTGAATTTTTTATTGTTTTTTATTCCTCCGGCAATATTGAAAATAATTTCTCTTATTGTAGTTCCCATTGGAATTTCAACTAATCCTGTAAGACTAACCTTTCCTGATAAAGCAAAAACTTTTGTTCCTTTGCTTGATTCAGTTCCAATTGAATTAAACCAATCTTCTCCTTTTGCAATTATTTCTGGAATATTTGATAAAGTCTCAACATTATTAATTATAGTCGGTTTTCCAAATAATCCTTTAACAGCTGGAAATGGTGGCCTTGGACGAGGCATACCTCTTTTGCCTTCTATGCTTTGAATAAGTGCAGTTTCTTCACCACAAACAAATGCACCTGCACCCATTTTTACTTTTATATCAAAATCGAATCCGGTTAAGAAAATATTCTTGCCAAGTAAGCCATATTCGCGAGCTTGATTTAATGCAATTTTTAATCTTTCAATTGCTAATGGATATTCAGCTCTAATATATATATATGCTTTTGAAGCTCCTATTCCATAAGCTGCAACTGCCATTCCTTCTATTAAACGATGTGGGTCACCTTCGATAATGGCTCTGTCCATAAATGCACCGGGATCACCTTCGTCTGCATTACAAATTAAATATTTTTGATCACCTTTGGTGTTAAAGGCGAATTTCCATTTTTTCCCCATTGGAAATCCTCCGCCACCACGACCTCTTAATCCGCTTTTTTCTATTTTATTGCATACTTCAATTGAGGAGTTGGAAGTTATTGTTTTTAAAAATCCTTGATATCCACCAAAGGAAATATATTGGTCAATACTTACCGGATTTATTATTCCACAGTTTTTAAGAACAACTCTTTTTTGTTGAGCAAAAAAAGGATGTTCGTAAATTGAGTTCACTTTATCCCAGCTTCTACTATCGGCTTTAGGAAATTGTCCAAGAATCTCCGTTTCCGGAGTTTCTAATTTTAGTACTGAATCTAAAATATTTTCAACTTTATCTTCTGTTACATGTTCAAACGAAATTCTATTAAATCCGGGCATTTGAACATCAAGCAATGGTTCTGATGAACAAAGACCGATACATCCTACTTCAATAATTTCAGCATCGATTTGCTTTGAAGTGATATATTCTTTTGTAGCCGATATTGTTTTTCCTGCACCTGCTGCAAGTCCGCATGTTCCAGCTCCAATATAAATAATTGGTCTGTAGGTTTTTTCTTTTCGTATTATTGAAAGTTTATTTTTATCTAAAGGATTAATTTCTTCGTTAGATAAGTTGTTCAATACAGAATTGATTAGAAATTCTTTATTGTGATTAATTTCTGTTCTCATCATTTTCCTTTCTGTAGTTATCAATAATTTCAATAATTGATTTTTCTGTCACTCTTGCATGAAATTTGCCATTGACACAAATAACCGGTGCCAGCCCACATGCTCCAATACAAGCAACTATTTCTATGCTGAACAATCCATCACGTGATGTTTCTCCTGATTTTAATTTCAGGTGTTTTTCCAATGTGCTTAACACAGATGCTGAACCTAACACATGACAAGCAGTTCCACGACATATCTGAATATGAAATTTCCCTAAAGGTTGAAATCTGAATTGATTATAAAATGTTGCAACTCCATATATTTTGCTTGATGGAATATTAAGGTGCTCACCTATTTTTATAACTGATTTTTCAGAAATATAACCTTCAGCATCCTGAACTTCCTGTAGTATAGGAATTAAACTATCTTGTTTTGAATTTGGATGCTGATTTAAAATTTTTATTGTTTTATCTTCCATTATTAATGATTTTGAAAGAAGTCTTTTATTTGTTTTTGTCTAAACAGAGCTGTCAAAATATGCCAATGCTATGCTTCTAATTTTATTTATTTGTTTCCCTTTTCAGGAAAATTAATTAGCTTAAAAGATTGCTAAGAATTGGTAAAAGTTTTGAAGAGTCAACAGGTTTTCTTAAGAAACCGTTAACAGGTAGCCAAATTGATCTTCCATCTTCAGCACGATAATCAATACCGGCATTTCCTGTAACAATATCTTTAAGTAAAATTACCTGAAGTTCAGTGTATTTTGGATCTTGTCGGAATTCACGTGCCATCTCTTGAACACTTGATTTAGTTGTTTCAATAATTTCAATTGAGGTTTGCATTATTACCGGCATATTACTGAACATTTTGTTTTCTTTCAATTCTTTTGCCATTTCAAATCCTTCGTATTGTGTTGTCATCATCACATCAAGAATTGCCAAATCAGGTTTTTCTTCTTTGGCTTTTTTTAAACCTTCGGTTTTGTCATTAGCTGTAATTACTGTGTAATTTTCGTTTTCTAATATTGTTTGAAGAACATTGATTACATCAACATCATCATCTACAATTAAAATTTTTGCTTTTTTCATGAGTATTAGTTTTTATATTGGTGATTATTTTTTATTCTTAATTTATTATCTACACTAGCTATGCTTAAAAAATTATTTATTTCGTTTTGTTTCTCAGTTATTATTGATTTTATGAATTCGTAACTTATTTTGTTTTTTGAGATGCAAGTTTTTGCACCGGCTTCAATCATTTTCTTGATATATAATTTTTCATCAAATGAAGTAAGCCCAATAATTGTTAACTCAGGATATTTTTCCATGGCAATTCTTGTTGCTTCCAAGCCGTTCATGTTTGGCATCTCATAATCCATAAAAACAATATCTGCTTGATTTGCTTTCATAATATTTAATAGGTCAATTCCGTTAGATGCTTCACCTATAACTTCAACTTCATTAAATGAGAAAAGCATCTGACGAATTGCTATTCTGAAGTTTCTGTTGTTATTGGCTAATATTACATTTATGGTTTTCATATTTTCGATAAAATTTCAATACAAATATATTTTCAGTTGTAACTCTGGCATAGAGTAGAATTACTTATTGTGAATCAGGTAAAAACACTTGATATTTAATTGCTAAAGTCCATTAAGACAATAAGATAGGGTGCTGTTACAAAAAGTAATTTATATTAATTATAAATAAAAGTTGCTTAATAGCTTTGTAAGAGTATAATTATTAGTATGATAGAAGAAGTTGGTCTAACTATTCTGTAAAATAATTTTATTTTTTTGAGAAAATATTTTTTACCAGGTGTTTATACCTATAAAAAGCGAAGGTATTTTATTACGTAAAAAGCGTAATTTCTGAATAGAAAAAAAATAAAAGTAAAAAGTTATGAAATTATAAGACAGAAGTGAATAATATAGAGCTAAAAAAGTTTTAAAAGCTGCATTAGTATTATTTTAATTTTTGGTTTTTAACTATGAGTTATTTTAAAGTTTCACAAGTCCGTTTTTTACAGCAAACATTACTAAATTAGGAGCGTTTTTAGCACCTGTTTTTTCAAATAATCTGCCACGGTGTCCGTCGATAGTACGCTGACTGATGCCAAGGTATTTCGAAATTTCAGGATTCGAGTATCCTTTGCAAATAAGCTCAAGGATTTCCATTTCGCGATCGGATAACTTTATATTGCTTTTGTTTTTGGAAATATTATGTTTGCTGATGCTGCTGATAAATTCTTCAGAAAAATAATTATCATCCATCATAACTTTTTTGATGGCTTTTTCAAGTTCGTCTTTAGTAGTTTTTTTCAATAAAAAACCGTTTGCACCTGCATCAATCATTTTATTAAAGTATCCTATTTCTTCGTGCATTGTAAGTGCAATAATTTTTAAGTTGGGATATTTTTCCCTTGCTTTTTTTGTTGCTTCTATGCCATCCATAACCGGCATTTTAATATCCATAAAAACAATATCCACTTCATTTTTTTTAAGTATATCAAAAAGCTCATGACCATTAGATGCCTCACCTATAACTTTAATGTTTGTTATTTCATCTAAAACTGCTCTTAATCCTTTTCTAAAAATAATATGATCATCAACAATTACAAGAGTTATAATTTCCATAGTTTTTTATTTATTATTTTCTTTAGTGTTAACATGTTTAGCTGTTTAGTATGTTTCTTTTAAATAGATATTTAGATATACAAATCTCTGTATTTTGTTAAATTACTTGTTTAGAGAATTTTTACAATTGGCTTATAGCCCAAACATTCTATCACTCTTAATTTTTATCTTATATCTAATTTCAGCGAAATTAATAAAAACATTCCATTACCATTAGTACTGTTTAAATCGCAATTTCCATTAAGAGTTTTTACTTTATAAAAAATATTATTCAGTCCTAATCTTTTGTTTCCACTCATAATTTTTTTTGTATCAAAACCAATTCCATCATCTTTATAATAGAAAATAATGTGATCTTCGAAATTTTTCAACTCAATTTTAATATTACTTGCATTGGCATATTTTAGAGTATTGTTAATTAATTCTTTGGTTGCCTGATAAAGAATTGTTTCTTCAATACCTCTTTTCGAAATATTATAATTTTCGATATTTACTTTAATTTTAATTGATTTTGTTTCGTTAATATACGAGCAGTAATCATTTATTGCTTCTGCTAAACCAAAGTCCTGTAGTACATTTGGCCTAATATTATTAGAAATTTCTTTTGTTGAAGAAATTGAAAGATCAACTAACTCATTAATGTTTTTTATATAGTCTTTTGACTTTGGATTATCAACGCTGCTACCTTTTTTCAACAAATCAGAATAAAGTTTTATTGTTGAAAGGATAGGAGCAAGGTCATCGTGAAGATCAGCTGCAAAGCGTTTTCTTTCTTTTTGTTCGGTTTCTATTCCGGTAATAAGAATTCTTTCTTCAATTTCTTTACGTTCGGTAATATCACGTGCAATGGTTAAAATTGCCTTTCCGTTTTTATAATCAATAATCCTACTTTTCATCTCCACGGGAATTACTTTCCCGTCTTTTGTAACGTGCTCAGATTCATAAGTGTATTTACCAAGATTTTTTACTGATTCGAGATTTTTATATGTGATGTCTTTATATTTTTTTGTCTTGATATCGCGAAATTTCATTTTAAGAAATTCAGCTTTTGTGTATTTTAATGTATCGCATGCAACCTGATTAACTTCAATAAAATTATCACTAAAATCGGAGACATAAGTTTCATCACCACTATTATTAAAAAGTGCCTGAAAATATTTTTCCGATTGCTTTAAAGCTACTTTTGTTGTACTTAGTTGCTTTCTTGAATGTTCGACCTGGGATAAGATTTTATGAATATTTTTGGTAGTGATGAAATAAGCAAATATTGAAAAAGCAATAATTATTAACACTCCTATTAATATAGAGTTTATAACAATTTCACTGATTAGTTCACTTGTTTCTTCTTCCTTTGTAATGGATGCTGCCACATAGAGTTCAAACTTATCAAAATAATCATAAGCGCTAATTCTTTCATTACCTTTATCAGGAAAATCATAATGAATAATCCCGGTTTTATTTTTAATTATTTCTTTAATGAAGTTTCTATGAAAAAGGTTTTCCCCTTCTAATAATGGATGCATAACAAGGGTGCCTTCAACATCAAGAACATAAGAATAACCGCTTTTCCCGATTTTAAGGTCTGATAAAATATTTCTTAAAACATCAAGGTCTTTTTCTTTACCTCCAACATAAAGCATTCCAATAATTTCGCCATTATTTAAAATTGGTTCATAAGCAGTTATGTACCAATCGTTAACAACAAAAGCTCTTCCAAAAAATGTTTCATTATTTAAAATGGTTTTCACAACCGGCGATTCATTAGGAATATAAGTACCAACTGCTCGGCTGTTATCAGCTTTTCGTACGTTGGTTGAAATTCTTACAAATCCGCTGTCAGATCTTTGGAAGATAGTTGTTGTTCCGCCAAAAATTTCAAAGGTATTATCTACAAAAGATTTATCGTTTTGTACGATGGTGTTATTTAAAAACCATTTATTTAATAATACCTTATGATTATTTTGTGAAATCTGATTAGTAATATTCATGGGGATTTTTTTATTACTGATACTTAGTTTTTCAGAATAAAAAATATTGTGTGCGATTTTAAGATGAGTTTTTACATTTTCGAGTTTGAGGGTGTACTCGCGTTCAAACATTTTTATTATGGTCTTAACTTCAAGCGAGAGGTCTCTTTCAATAGAATGATAAATATTTTGTTGTGATTTCTGTATTGAAAAAAATGTAATTACAGTAACAGAAATAATTATTCCCAATAATATGGGAATAAATAAATTTAGTTTTACAGATAAATTTCTAGAAATGCGCTTCATTTGCTTTTCTGTTTTTTTTGCAAAGCTACAAAACCTGTTAAAACTTAATATTTGTTAAATCAGTTTTGAATATTGATAGCAAATTCGTTTATAGCTTTTTCATTTATCTTGGATACACTTTCAGATATTTTGGAAATTTTTTTTACAATACTTTTTTCAAGAAAATTCATTTTTTCAAATGTAAACTCTCCACCAAATAATCCGGTGGCGGTGGCGTGTTTTTGTAAATTTTCAGGATAAGCATTTTCGAATTGCTCATTAGCTTTTTCTCCTTCTTCCATACAACACAAAAACAATCCTAATTTTTTATTTATTAATTCGTTTGAAAATTGTTTACAAAGTTTTTTAACTTTTTTTTGTATCATACCTGCATGAATTGATCCACCTATAATTATGGTGTCAAAATCTTGAATACTTTTAGGAAAGTTTTTCCTAATATCTATTATTTCAGTTTTATCTTTTATAAGTTCAGATAATTTTTTTGCTGATTTTTTAGCACATCCGTGTTTTGAAATGTAAAGTATTAGTGTACTCATTTGTTTAAGTATTTTATCATTTAATCATTCATTAATTCATTAAAATATCCTAAGTCTTTCTTTTCTTCTTTTTCGCAGCAGGAAAAAGAATATTATTTAGAATAAGTCGGTAGCCCGGGGAATTTGGATGTAGATCGAGTTCTGTCGGCGGATCGCCAATAAAATGCTGGTAATCTTCAGGATCGTGTCCTCCGTAAAAAGTCCAGGTTCCTTTACCATATTCACCATGAATATATCTTACTTCGTGGGCAGCTTTATTTTCTCCCATTATCAGCACATTAGATTTGATATTATCTTTATTGAAAGCAGTTGTCTGTCCCATAAAACCTTTTATTACCAAGGTGTGATTCTGACAAAGCATGGAAGGTACAGGGTCCCATTTTGCAGAGAACTCAAATAATGTAAAATAATCATTTGTTTCTTTGATAGCTTTTGAACGAGTTTGGGTTACATCAATAGTTGATATTTCGTATTCATTTGGATTCATACTAAGCTCAAAATTCTCGAAAGCAAAACATTTACTATAATCCAGTTTATCTTGTGCATTTGGATCAGGTGGGTCACCATCAAACATTATATTACAAATATCAAGGCCTTCAGCAGCTAAAGCAACATCATAGCTGTCGGGTGCGCTGCACATGGCGAAAAGATATCCTCCGCCCATAACAAAATTCCTTATCTCTTTTGCAACATCAAGCTTTAATAAAGAAACTTTGTTATAACCCAGTCCCTTTGCTGTCTCTTCAGAAATCCTAACGTCTTCCTGATACCAGGGATAGTTATGATATCTTGCCCAAAACTTCCCATATTGTCCGGTAAAGTCCTCATGATGTAAATGTAGCCAGTCGTATAAAGGTAAAACACCATTCAAAATTTCAACATCGTAAATTACATCGTAAGGAATCTCAGCAAAAGTTAGAGCCAGAGTAACTGCATCATCCCAGGGTTGTTTGTTTTTTGGTGAATAAATAGCTATTTTGGGTGGCTTGTGCAATTTTATCGCATCCATGTTAACTTCTGCTTGGGCGATTTCTTGTAGGATAGCTGTTGATTGTAAATCAGCAATTACCTTAAAACTTATATCACGAATTAAACATTCATCTTCAAAAACAATATTGTATTTAAACATATAACTGCCGCCTTTATAATTTAATAACCAGGAAACTTCTGTGTCGTGTTGAAGTACCCAGTAGGCAATCCCATATGCTTTCAGGTGATTTTTCTGAGTTTCGTCCATAGGAATAAGAATGTATGCTGAACGAGCTGTCATAGACAAAAACAAGAAAAGGATTATTATGTATTTTGTTTTTTGCATTATTGTTATATTTCTTGTTCCAGCCCTTCAGGCTGTATTAATTTTACATTTAAAATTTTGTATAAATCCTCCAGATTTCAAAAATCTGGAGGATTTCGGAATCTACAATATTATATCTTTATTTCAACAATCCAGTTTCTCAAATTCTGAATTCTTGCTTTTATATTCCGGAACTATTTCTTTCATCTTTTTAACGATAGAAAAATTATCTTGTTCTTTAAAAAGTTTCACAAGTTCTGTTATTTCTCTTTTAACTATTTCGTTATCATATTCTTTCACTTTTGCAATCATAATTTGCGGATGTTGGGTTGAAAGAGTATTTTCCTGATCGTTTAAGAGCTCTTCAAAAAGTTTTTCTCCAGGACGTAATCCGGTGTATTTTATCTGAATATCTTTTCCAAGTTCTAATCCTGATAAACGAATCATTTTTTTTGCAAGATCAATAATTTTAACCGATTTACCCATATCAAAAATAAATATTTCGCCGCCATTGCTTATTGCGCTTGCCGCAAGTACAAGCTGACAGGCTTCGGGTATGGTCATAAAAAATCGAGTAATATCGGGATGAGTGATTGTAATCGGACCGCCTTTTTCAATTTGTTTTTTGAATAACAATATCACCGAGCCGTTTGATCCCAATACATTTCCAAAACGTGTAGTAGTAAATTGTGTGTTAGTTTTTTTATTTAACGATTGTGTGTAAATTTCTGCTATTCTTTTTGATGCTCCCATCACGCTGGTTGGATTTACAGCTTTGTCTGTGGAGATCATGATAAATTTTTTAGCATTATATTTCACCGAAAGGTCAGCAATAATTTTTGTTCCTTCTATATTTGTTCGTAAAGCTTCTGAAGGATTTGTTTCCATCATGGGTACATGTTTGTATGCAGCTGCATGAAAAATAATCTGGGGTGAGAATAATTTGAAAAGTTTCTCCATTCTTACTCTGCTGCATATATCAGCAATGACAACTTCAAAATTAACACCCGGAAATTTTTCAAGACATTCCAGTTCTATCTGAAATAAAGGACTTTCTGCTTGGTCAACAAGAATAATTTTCTTTGGCGAAAAACCTGAAACCTGACGAACAATTTCACTCCCTATTGAGCCTGAAGCACCTGTAATAAGAACGCTCTTCCCGACAAGGTCTTTACTGATCTTATCTTTATTTAGTTTAATAATATCCCGCCCAAGAAGGTCTTCAATATTTATTTCTTTAATCTGATTAAAACTAAGCTCACCGTTTATCCATTTCACAAAAGGGGGTACATTAAGAACTTTTACATCGTATTCAAGGCAAACTTCAATGATTTCTTTCTTCTTATTTGGGACAAGATTTTGGATGGAAAGAATAAGCTGGGCGATATTATTTGTGCTTAGAAGATGACCAAGTTTTTTACTGTCAAAAACTTTAACGCCTTCAATGCTCTTCCCGATTTTATTATTATCATCATCAATAAAAGCAAATATTTTATATTTTGTTCCGGCATCTCGTTCCAAAGCTCTTTTAGTAAAAATACCTGCTTCTCCTGCACCAAATATTATTACACTGGTTTTTACTTTGGCGGGATTTAAGAGCTCTAAATAAGTTATTTTTATAATTATACGAAATGCTGAAAGCAAAAGTGTGCTTGTAAAAAACTCAATAATGATAACAGAAAAAGGAATAAGATAAAATGCATCAATAAAATAATAAGTTACAAGGCTTGTGGCTATAAAAATGATACTACCTGAAAGCATCACTAAAAATAATCTAAAAATATCCTGAGTGCTGGTATATCTTATAATTCCGGCATAAGTTCTTGCAATAAGAAAACTTATTCCCCTGATTAAAACGAAATAGCCGATTATTTCGGGTAGTAATTTAAGCCACTTTTCTTCGATTAGAAAATTGAAACGTAATAGAAATGCCATTAATACCGAAAACATAACTAAGGCAATATCAATAAGTATGATAAGCCATCGGGGGGTATTATTTTTTAATAATTGCATTTTTATCTAAATTTTTTTCAAAGATAAGAAAAAGAGAGTATAGGTAAAGGTAGATCGAAGATAAGTTGAAGAAATAGAGTAGTGGAATAAAAACCCAAAGAGCGAAAAAGAAAGTGAAAACAGTAAACCTTATTTAAGCATTAACATTTGAAATCCTAAACTAAAACTTAAATCAAAATAGTTTGAATATATCTAAGTATTTTATATTTTTGTGTCCTGAAAAAAACATCTTCAATAAAAAAACAAAATAATGAAAAATACAGCTTTAACAAGTATTCATGAGAAAATGGGAGCTAAAATTGTTCCATTTGCAGGTTATAATATGCCGGTTCAGTTCGAGGGCATTATTATCGAACACGAGACAGTTAGAAAAGGGGTAGGAGTTTTTGATGTTTCGCATATGGGCGAATTTTGGGTTGAAGGTCCTAATGCGTTTGAATTTGTACAAAGAGTAACTACAAATGATGTTGCTAATCTTGTTGACGGAAAAATTCAATATACTTGTTATCCTAATGGTAAGGGTGGAATAGTTGACGATCTACTGGTTTATAAATTTGGTGAAGAAAAATATTTACTTGTTGTTAATGCTGCAAATATTGATAAAGACTGGAATTGGTGTAACGAACAAAATATTAATGGTGCAAAACTTACAAATGCATCTGATGAATATTCCCAGATTGCTGTTCAGGGACCTCTTGCTCTGAAAGCCATGCAGAGTCTTACCGACGAAAATATTACCGACATGGTTTATTACACTTTTAAAGAACTCACTTTTGCAGGACTTGAAAATATACTTTTGTCTACAACCGGTTATACAGGTTCGGGTGGATGTGAGATTTATATAAAAAATAAAGATGCCGTAAAAATATATAATGCCGTACTTAAAGCAGGTCTTGAATATGGAATAAAACCAATTGGTCTTGCTGCTCGTGATACTCTAAGACTGGAATCCGGTTTTTGTCTTTACGGAAATGATATTAACGATACTACTTCACCAATTGAAGCAGGTTTGGGTTGGATAACAAAATTTACCAATGGAAATAATTTTATTGATCGTGATTATTTTGCCAAACAGAAAGAAGAAGGTGTAAGTAAACGGCTGAGAGCTTTCGTTATGATTGATAAAGGAATTCCAAGACAACATTACGAAATTTGTGATGAAGAAGGAAATACAATAGGAGAGGTGACCTCAGGAACAATGTCCCCAATGTTGAAAATTGGAATCGGAATGGGATACATCAATAAAGGTTTTACCAAATTTGATACCGAAGTTTTTATAAGAGTACGAAAAAAACTTTTAAAAGCTAAAATTGTTAAGCTGCCATTTTATAAAGGGTAAAAAGGTAAAAGTAAGAGGGTATAAGGGAAGCGGTGGCGGTATGGTTATTTGCTGAATTCGAAGCACTTTCCTGTCAAGTTACAACTACTTTTGATACGGGCTGTAACGCTTGAATAAGCACTGCACAGGCAATTAACTATAACGCGTGTTAACAACAGATTTTTATTTATATCCAATGCTAAATTCATCTTTAGGCATTTTAAGTAAGTCATTGGAAGATAGATCAATGTCATCCACCCAAATCTTCACATGTTTCTCATCAATATTGTCATATTGAACAATGTGTTGTTCAATGGGTAATCTTATTTTATTCTCTTGCCACAACCAATTGTCCTTAAGATTTCCAGGCAAAAATATCTGAAAAGAAAATAATCCATAAGATATTAATAAAACATTAGTAGGAGCAGGAAGTGATTCAAACATTTTTCTTTTTTTCATCAGTACCGCCCATGAATGTTTAGGATTAACTTTACCTGTATTTTTGTAAACAGTAAATAAAGGATTGTTTTTAAACAAAGGCAGTTCGGTCTTCGCTACAAGCCAGTCAATTGTATTTTTATAATTTGCGAGTTCATTTTCATTTAGTAAACAAACTCCTATTTTTATGAATGTTTTATAAACATGAATTGGAGTATAAGAATATTTATTAGTATTAAATTTTAATCTTTGATTGACTGAATCAACTTTAATTGATTTAAAATCATTAGGGTCGCTGGATGGAGGTTCATTGATATACATTTTTATGATATCGTCTTCCACTAGTGTAATCGTTTTTTCATTTTCTCCTTTATGTTTATAAATTTTATTCTTTTTGCCTTTAACTCTTGAAAATGTATTCATTATACCACCAAAACTAGATGATGAGCTTTCATATAAACTAAAAAGAGAATTGCATTGGTCACATTCAAAATTAGAAAAGAAATATTTGTTTACCATAAATTCAGGCAATACGTGGGCCTTATTCTTAAAAGTTGTTTTTGTTTCGTCAAGCCCACAGAACCTACAAATCTTGTCTGTTTTACTACCTAAAAATATTCTTTTATTTGACTCATTTACTAAACTATTGTCTACTTCATAAATGAGATTAAAGTGATCTTGTTTTTCATCACTTGTCATTAGAATTACATCGACAATATCTTTAATTGAGCTGTTCATTTAATTTGCTGTTAACGTGAGTCCGTGTAACAACCCCCTAAATTATTTTTAACATTATTTGGTCTTCC
>CAYOKJ010000054.1:0-4247 GCA_964404485.1 uncultured Bacteroidales bacterium
AATGTATTACAAAAAACCTTATTACCTTATTATTCCGCCTCATATTATTATAGTTCTCACATAATTAAAATACAGTATATCAATAAATAAACAGATATTACCCTAAATTAATTTGTTGGTAGAAAATCGCTGAAAGCTTTCGGGGAAAGCTGTTTAGAATTAGTAATGCGGTACAAAACAAAACCGGAAATTTTGCAATTCTATTCTATACAAGTATAAATTATTTTTTTACTTTTATCAAGCTTGTTTAAATCAGCTTATATTTGATTAATCATTAAAAACATAGTGGGTTATTAGAAGGACTGCCGTTACCATGCATTAAAATTAACACCATTACTTAAATTAGGATTTTGACTAAATTTGAAAAAAACTAAAGCATACCATGAATAATTCAAACATCGAAATTTTCACAACCAAGGATGGCAAAACAGAAATTCAAGTCCAATTTGATAAAGAAACTGTTTGGTTAAATCAGTACCAACTTGAAGAACTGTTTGAAACAAACAGAACTTCAATTACTAAACACATTTCAAATATATACAAAACAAAAGAACTCGAAAAAGAATCAACTTGTTCAAAAATTGCACAAGTTCAAAAAGAAGGTAATAGAAACATAAAAAGACAAATAAATTTCTACAATCTTGACGTAATTATAGCAGTTGGATACCGAGTGAATTCGAAAAGAGGAACACAGTTTAGAATGTGGGCAAATAAGATATTAAAGAAATACCTTATTAAAGGCTTCTCAATTAATAAAAAAAGATTAGCTCAACAAAATGAGCAACTGAGAGAACTTCAAGATTCGGTCAAGATGCTAGGGAATGTGCTAAATCAGAAATCTAATACTTTTAAAACAAAAGATTTCTGTCTGGGGTAGTAATGACTTTTTTATTTTATCATATTTCTATAATATGCAGCTTTTTCTTTATCATTGAATCTTGCATAAATATTACCAAGAAATTTTGCATAAGAAGAATCAGGATTTATTTTGTATAATTTCTTAAAATATTTCAATGATATTGTGAAATTATCATTCACAACATCAATAGCTTTCAGAAGCTTTGCATACTGTTTTCTTGTTTTGTGTTTTTCATAAATACCCATCTCTTTCTGATATTTTTTTTCAGCTTTATAAAAATATTTTTTTGCTTTCCACTCTAAAGCAACAATATTATCAGGATTGTTTTTTAATAATAGACTTGACAGTTCATCACAAACATCATCATTTTTCAGACCCTGATTTATAATTAAATTTCCCTCAATAATGTTTTTATCCATGCGGGTTTCATCATCAAATTTATTATGAAGTTCCATACCCAAATCCCAGTTTTCGCTTTCTACATAAGTTTCAAAAAGACGTTTTTGCATTAGCTTAATTTCCTTCCCATTAGGAAATTTTTTAACATAATCTTCTAAAGCCATTATTTCTTTCGAAAGATTATCAATATTTTGATAGGCTTTTGCCATGGCTGCATACATTTCTGCATCAGCATATTTGGTATATTGAGCTTCTTTAAAATAGCTTATTGCTTTTTCATTTTGCTCTAAAGCCAAAGCAGCTTTTCCTGCATCACAATAAATTTTTCCATCAGCCTTTTTTCCTTTATTATTGCAAGTTAAAATTATTTCTTCCCATAATTCTAAAGCACTTTTATAATCACTTGCAAGATATGCTGTTTCTGCTATTTGACTAGTTTTTGAAGTATACGATCCGGCAGTACATCCGACAAGTAAAATAGTTATAATAAATCCGTAAAATAAGTTCTTTATGTTCATTCTTTTAAAGTAATTTTATTAGGGGCGCAAAGATATAAAGATATTTGAATGCAAATTGCACTCATCAGGAAAATAGTTTCTTACTTATTATTTGTAATTTTGCAAATCCTAATAAACCAATCATATCAAATGAAAACAAAAGATCGTTTTACTGTGGACGTACGCTCCGAAATTGGAGAACTCGAAGGAGTAATATTACATACACCCGGGCTGGAAATTGAAAATATGACTCCGGAAAATGCCGAAAGAGCCTTGTATAGTGACATACTGAATTTATCCGTTGCATCAAAGGAACATGCACAATTGAATGGTGTTTTAAAGAAACTCACAAAAACATTTCAGGTAAAAGATTTGCTAAAAGATATCATATCAAACGAAGAAATTAAAACTGATCTTCTCCATAAAATTTGTAGTAACGAAGATGTTTTTCATATTTATGATGACCTGAATAATTTAAATTCCACTGAACTTTCTAAAGTACTGATAGAAGGGCTTGTAATAAAAAATGATTCTCTTACAAATTATTTAAGCAAAGAAAGATATTCACTACGCCCTTTGCATAATTTTTTCTTTACCAGAGATGCTTCTGTTAGCTGGAACGAAAGAGTATTGATAGGAAAAATGGCCAGTCAGGTTCGCGACCGTGAATCCATTATAATGAATGCAATATTTAATCATAGTACAATAATAAATGCAGAAACTATAAATGCAACAAATTGTAAAACCTGCGATTCTAATACTAAAATTGAAGGCGGTGATGTATTAATTGGTAGCGAAGATATTCTACTTATCGGGACAGGTGCACGCACCACTCCACAAGGAATTGATTTTGTTATAAATCATCTTAAAAAACAAAAAGAAACTAAACATATTATTGTTCAGGAACTGCCTCTATCACCAGAATCATTTATTCATCTTGATATGGTTTTTACCTTTTTGGATACTGATAAATGTATGGTTTTTGAACCGGTAATTCTTCAAAATAATCGTTTACAAACTTTACATATTACTGTAGATAACGGAAAAGTAAGCATTAAAGCAGTAGAAAGTATTCCTGAAATTTTAAAAACTCTGGGCATAGATTTAAAACCAATAAAATGCGGTGGCAATAATGATGACTGGATTCAGGAAAGGGAGCAGTGGCATAGCGGAGCAAATTTCTTTGCTGTTGGACCAGGTAAATTAATTGGGTATAGCAGAAATGTTCATACTCTCGAAGAATTAAACAATAATGGTTTTGAAATTATCAAAGCTAAACATGTTATCTCAGGAAAGGTAAATGTAAACAATTACTCAAAATATATTATTACAATAGAAGGCTCAGAATTATCTCGCGGAGGTGGTGGTGCCAGATGTATGACTATGCCTGTAAGGCGTAAAGCTTTGAATAGGTAACGAAATATAAAAGTAGTAATAGATTGTGTTTAAAAAGTCTTATTGATACTTTGCACTTCTTTAGACAAAACATAAAGAATTAAACCACAAAGATGCGCAAAGAGCACGAAAAGAAACACAAAGCTAAATATTAGTAAACTTTTACAATTATTAGAACTTTTTAGACATCTTCAATTATATTATCAAAATCAATTATAATTCTTTGATCTTAATATTTCTGAACCACACATCATCACCGTGATCCTGGAATCCGATATAACCTTCTTCGGCAGTATTAATAAATTCTTTCCAATCTTTAAATTTACTGTTAGCACACATATCTTTCCAATCCTGTGTCCAGAGATGATACTCTACAACATTTTCACCATTTTGGTTGTGAACGACAGTTCCTTTATAAACAAGAATAGTAATTTTATTCCACTCCCCTGCAGGTTTAGAATTTTGTGGAACAGCCGGGATAAGGTCATATAAAGCACCAGCCTGACGATTTCCATCTTTTCCGAGTTTTGCGTCAGGATGTTTTGCATTATCCAATATTTGCATCTCGGGAGCTGACTTCCAAATAGGAACTCCTTCTTTTTCCTGTGCAAGATAAAATATCCCGCTGTTTCCGCCCTCGGAAATTTTCCATTCGAGAGATAATTCAAAATTTTTGTATTTTTTATCAATGATGATATCTCCACCACCACCGGCTTCTCCTTTACCGGTTGACAGACAGTGAATAGTACCGTCTTCTATCACCCATCCTTTTTCAGGGAAAGCATCTTTATTATACCCTCTGAAGTTAGTTGATGTTTTACCGTCAAAAATCAAAACCCATCCATCATCAATCTCTTGTTGAGATAGAGTATTGACTTTCTGTACAACTAAATCTTTTTTAATATTTGTTTTTTCATCCTTATTATCCGTTTTCGGATTGCATGCAAGCATTATCAATCCCATCATGATAAATGAAAGCATTTTAAAAATATTGTTTTTCATAATTTCGAATTTTAATTAATTACTAAATTGATTTATCATCCATCCGCCTAGCGCCTTACCTTTCATCCGCCAAGCGCTTTAAAAACTCATCCGCC
>CAYOKJ010000054.1:4347-20062 GCA_964404485.1 uncultured Bacteroidales bacterium
CATCCGCCTAGCGCCTTACCTTTCATCCGCCAAGCGCTTTAAAAACTCATCCGCCAAGCGCTTTAAAAGCGCTAGGCGGGTTTGTTTTACCCATCCACAAAGCACTTTTAAAAGCGCTAGGCGGTTTTCAAAATATTGCATTTGTTATTTTTTCATTCAAAACAATATACGATTGTTCATAAAAATCATTTTCATCAAAATTAACATATTTATTTGCAAGTTCCTTATTACAAAGTTTACCTTTCCTTAATCCCGCATAATCTCTAAATGAAGAATATTCCCAATCTTCAATTTTTTCTACTAAACCTGAAGTATATGGATTTTGATGTATGTAGAAAAAACAATTTGCAACATAGTTTTGTTTTGCAAAGTTGAGTTGTTTAGCTGTGGTTTTATGAGCAAAGAGATAACCTCTTCTATTGTATTTTTTATTTATTGCTAAAGTATATGAGCTTAATAAAGTACCAAGATTTTTTGAAAGAAGCGTTGTTTCAGGTCGATGTTTTTCACTAATATTTGAGGCTCCTTTTTCATTAACTGATACTAGTAAATGAAAATGGTTTGGCATAATACACCATGCAAAAATATCACAAAGAGGAGTTACTAATTTGCTTATCTTTTCAATAAAGAATAAATAGTTATCTCTTGTTCTAAAAACTGTTTCATTTGAACGGTTATAAATGTGATATGTGTATTCAGATTGAAAATACATCTTGTTTTTATTCTGTTAGTTCATCCGCCAAGCGCTTTAAAGTGCTAGGCGGTTTTGTCTTTTTCATCCGCCAAGCGCCTCAAAGGCGCTAGGCGGGTTTATTTAGCCATCCACCAAAAGCTTTTTAGCGTTAGGCGGGTTTGCGGCTTCGCTGTATTAGCATTACAATTTCCACCCTTCACGATAAGTATGACGAACATACT
The DNA here is from genome assembly GCA_964404485.1 of uncultured Bacteroidales bacterium. GTDB lineage: Bacteria > Bacteroidota > Bacteroidia > Bacteroidales > JAIORY01 > JAIORY01. Next base: position 5,263 of record CAYOKJ010000054.1, read on the forward strand.
CCTCGGCAGCAGCTTTTGCATCAATAGTTGCATATTTAGTATCAAAGTGCGGATGACCATTAATTACGGTAAATTTATCAGAATTAACTACTCGTATTTTATCATCAGCACTAATATTTGTGATTCTCATATTTTCTCCATCCCACAGTAGTTTTCTTTTCAGATCCTGCAATCTAACAGCAAGATTTCCCATAACCACCATTTCGGTCAAGGGTCCTGCATAATCAAAATTTGAGCTAGGCAGTAATCTGTTATCAGCACTTTCTTTACAAGCTCTTACCCAATCCATTTCGTGACCACCATTCCAAGCATCTTTTATTCGACGGAGAGTTTCTGGTGGGCGTTTATAGTCTTTATCAAGACCTTCGGGAAGCATAATTGGGTTTTGGCCATAGCATCCACACATCAATTTTCCTTTTGATCCAATAAAAATAACTCCACCATTTCTGTCTCCCATTATCTGACCATCTTTAAGTTCTTCCGGTCTTTCAGGAAGTAAACCACCATCATACCATGTTAATTTTACGGCAGGTAATTTTATTTTTTTAAGAGATTTACGTTTTGGAAATTCATAAATAATTTTAGAGGCAAGAGGAGCACTTTCTGTATTTACCTGAGTTGAGCTTCCCTGAACGCTTATTGGTTTTCCAAGATTTAATGCTTTAAATGCCGGATCCATAATATGACAGGCCATATCGCCGAGAGCTCCGGTTCCAAAATCCCACCATGCACGCCAGTTCCATGGAGTATATGAAGGATGATATGGACGATATTTTGCCGGTCCGATAAACAAATCCCAGTCTAATGTAGCTGGAACAAGAGGAGTTTCTGTTGGTCTTTCCAAACCTTGCGGCCATATCGGGCGGTTAGTCCATGCATGTACTTCTTCAATTTCTCCAATAGCCCCATCCCAAATTAACTCACTAAGCTTACGAATATCATCATCAGAATTTCCCTGATTACCCATCTGAGTAGCAACTTTATATTTTCTTGCGGTTTCGGTTAACACTCTTGCCTCATAGACCGAATGAGTTAATGGCTTCTGAACAAAAACATGTTTTCCTCTCCTCATTGCTTCTTTGGCAATAATGGCATGGGTATGGTCAGGAGTTGCAATTACAACAGCATCAATCTGATCACCCATTTTGTCAAACATCATTCTATAATCCTTGAATTTTTTTGCATCAGGGTATTTTTCAAATATCCCTGCAGAATAATTCCAATCTACATCACAAAGTGCTACAATATTCTGAGAATTCAAATTATTGATGTTTGAACCACCCATACCACCAACTCCAACTCCGGCAATATTTAATTTATCGCTGGGAGAAAAACGGCCTAAGCCTCCAAAAGAAGTAAAACTTGGAAGTATTGCCATGCCAGCTGCAGCAGTTGCAACATTTCCTATGAATTTCCTTCTTGAAATTTCGTTTATGTTTTTCTTTTCCATAAAAATTGATTTTTGGTTTTTATATTTTTATTGATTGATTTTTCGAATTGCTGTCAAATGCTTTTTCAATAATTTCTATTGTGCTTACAGCTTCCTCAGGTTTCACTTCCATTTCATACCCTTTTTCCAAAACCTCAAAAACATTATTATAAAAATCCTGATATCGTCCTTCTAAAGTTTCGATTTTCTTTTCAGAAATATCACCTGATATTTTAGTTTTCAGCGAACCAAAATATTGCGGTGAATCTTTCCCCCAATCATTTCCTTTAGGAATATTTCCGTTTTTCAAAGCTTCTTCCTGAGGGTCAATTCCGTATTTTATAAACTCACCTTTTGTACCTTTTAAAATATATTTTGGACCTATTTTATTAACCAGCATTCCGGCTGTTAAAATTACTTTTAATTTTTTATATCTAAAAATCAAATGAAAATAATCATCCACTTCACTTTCTCTTCGTTGTGTTTGAATATCTGCTTCAATGTTATTTGGAAGTCCGAATAAGGAAACAACCTGATCGATAAGATGAGAACCGAGATCAAATAATATTCCGCTTCCGGGAATGTCTTTTTCTCTCCATTCATTGTTTTTTTGTTCGGGAGAATATCTGTCGAAATGGGCTTCGTACTCATACAATTTACCGAGAACATTGTTTTTTAGTAAGTTTTTTATAGTAAGAAAATCTCCGTCCCAACGACGATTTTGGTAAACAAACAGTTTGAGTTTTTTTTCGTTTGCCAGGTTTATTAGTTTTTTTGCTTCCTGAGAAGTTGGTGTAAATGGCTTTTCAATAACTACATGTTTTCCTGCCAGCAAGGAGTTTTTCACCATTTCGAAATGAAAAATATTAGGAGTTGTAATTACAATCAAATCAATTTCTTTATCAATAAAAAGATCAGAAATATCTCTTACAATATTTATGTTAGGATATATTTTTTGTGAATTATTGTGATTTCTCTCAACTACTTTTCTAAGTTCAAAGCGTGGATGAGCATCAATAAAGGGAGCATGAAAAACCTTTCCTGATAAACCAAAACCTACTAATCCTACTTTAATAATATTTGACATTTAGTAAAATTTAAATTTTATTCACTTAACATCTCACTTAAATTCCGATAACTTATTGAAACACTTTCTAAAGGAGGTTTTCGACATACATCCTGTTCAACGAAAAAGTATTTCATCCCTGATGTTATTTTGTATTCAAATATTTCTTTAAAATTAATTATGCCATTTCCAACTTCAGTAAAGAACCCTTCTTCACTATCTTCCATATCTTTTACATGCCAGAGCTCAAAACGACCGGGATAATTTTTAAAATATTTGACAGGATCGTATCCTCCTTTTATTATCCAGTAAATATCGAGTTCCATTTTAAGTAATTCCTTATCAGTTTCATTTAGCAAAACATCGTAAGGGATTTCTCCATCAGTAATAATAAATTCAAAATCATGATTGTGATATGCAAATTGAATATTTGACTTTTGGCATAACTCACCTATTTTATTAAAATCATCAGCAATTTGTTTATAGCCATCAATGCTTTTTCTTTTTTCAGCAGGCAGCCAGGGAAGCACCAAATAATTAATTCCCGCTTCACAGCTATCATCAATTACTTTTTGCGCATCAAGAAGTTCAAAAGATGTATGAGAGCTTGGCAAAATCATTCCCAAATCATTAATCATTTTTTTAAACTCTTTTGGTTTTAATCCGTAAAATTTACCATTTGAATAACCGGCAGCTTCAACAGAATTATAACCAATTTCAGCAACTTTTTTAAGAGTTCCGTGCAAATCATTCTTCATAAGGCCCCTGACAGAATAGAGCTGTAATCCAATAAGCTCATTTTTTGATTCAGGAAATGAACACACCTCAAGAGGAAATATCATGCTTGCTGCTGATATTGCAGCTATTGATTTAATGAAAGTTCTGCGATTTTTCATAATTTTTTAAGTTTCGGGCTTTGATTTACTTTTAACCTCCAATATTCCATTAATCCATTACTCCATTTTCCCACCACTCCTATATCTTATACCAATTGAACATCCAAATTACCGATATATTTTGTTTCTTTTTTCCTTTCTCTGCGTTAAATATTATTTCCGTCCGTACGGATGCAAAGAATATTTGCCTTGACAAAGAAAAAAATATTTCAAAATATTTATCAGCAATTTAGAAATTCAATTAGTATTACTAGCCAATAAAAGAATAACAAGCTATTATATTATTCCTGCATAACAATTCTTCATTACACCGAATCACCTTATTTAAACAATTTTCTTATTCTCTTTATCCCAAAAAACTTTTCTATTTTCGCGATAAGCAATAGTGCCCATGTGAGCTGCAATAGCTTCTTCAAAACCACAATCTATATCACAACTGGGTTGTGTTCCTTTTCTAATACTATCAATCCAATCTTTAACATGAAGATGAGTTGTATCAACAGTTTTTCCTCCTCGTTGAGTGTATAACAAACCTCTTCCTGCAAAATATTTTTCAGTTGGAGAAGATATTGCATCAACATGATTTTTACCCGGAACATAAGTAAAAAACGGACTTGTTGGGTCAATTATTCCCTTTTGAATTTTTTCTTTGTATCTGGTAGAGTTACGATCAGCAGTTATTGACAAAGTATTGCCAAGCTCCATTGATGCATCATGTCCCATAATTACTCTGCCTCTTTTTTTGCTACTTGCCAGACTGGCACTATAAACTAAAGACATGTCTTTCTCAGGAAATTCAAAAACAGTTTGAAGCACATCTGGGACTGTTCTTCCATCTTTAAAATGGTAAATACCACCGGAGGAAATTGCGGAATCAGGAATTCCAACTTCCAGAATTTGATTTATTGCATCGTATTCGTGAGTTAGTAAATCACCTGATAATCCGGTGCTGTAATCCCACCAACAACGCCAGCGGAAAAATCTTTCAAGACTGAATTTATGCTTTGGTGCAGGACCAATAAACTGATTCCAGTCAATGGTTGTTGGATTTCCTTCAGGATGAATTTTATAGACCCATGCTCCGTTCGGAGTATTACGATTTGTAGTTACTTCAATCAGGCTTATCTTGCCAAGAATATTTTTTTCAATAATTTCACGAGCTTTAAAATAGCTTTCAGTTTGCCTTCCCTGATGACCCAACTGAAAAACAATATTATTTTTTTTCACTGCCTCAACAACTTCATAAGTTTCAGGGACTGTCCATGTCATAGGTTTTTCGCAATAAACATGCTTTCCTGCATTGGCAGCATCAATTGTCATTCGTCCGTGCCAGTGATCTGGAACCGCAATAATTACAGCATCAATATCATCAGCAGCAAGAAGCTCTTTATAAGTACGATACCTTTTTGGTGCAGCTCCCATTTTGCCACCGCTTCCTTCTCTGTTAATATTAGCTGCTGCTTTTTGTGCACTTTCTGCATAAACATCAAAAACATCACAAACACCATTAACTACTACATTAAGATTTTCCTGTTGCAGGTAATTATGATATCTCTTATCGTTTTTATCTTTTTTAGTACATTCTTTCAGATAATCGATATATTCAGGATGAGCAAAACCGGCACCACGAGCAAGATGAGGCCCACGAATACCAAAACCTATCAATCCTAATCTTATCTGCTTTCCTCCTGCTGTTGTTGGTGATACTTCAGGTGCATCATGGTTAAGACCAAGTTCATCATTAATACTATTTCTAAAAATGTTATCCAGTTTATTTTTCCTATATACACCATAAGCCATTGCACCTAAAACAGGTACTGTTGCAATTCCTTTTAAAACATCTCTTCTCGAAAATCTACTTATATTCGTTGGTTTTGGATTTTCATTATCCTTTTGTTTCTCACTCATATATTAAATTTATTCAGAAATAATAATTATTATTAAATCCATTCAGGATTATAACCTTCAAAGCTATAATTTTATACTAAAATAACAACAATAATCAACTAAAAAATTACATTCGCTTTGTAAGAACTTTCATTCCCGGTCTTATCCGTAATTTCTAATTTAAAAATATTTTTGCCTTTTTTTATGTGATAGTCAGTAAAATAAGTTAGCTTGTCATTTTTCGCATCATACTCCATTAATATCCATTTTCCATTCAAAGTTCCCCGATAAGTATTTATTCCTGATAATTTATCGGTAACCTCAATTACGATAGCTTTATATCCTGATATTTTTTTATTATTATGAATATTTAATGCTTTAATTTCTGGAGGAATGGTATCCAACATAACGGTATATTTTCCAAAACTTTTTAAGTGTGTCTCAATATATCCATTTTTAAATTCACCTACATGAGAAGAAAGAACTTCATCTTCTTTAAGCTTAACAATAACTGCTTTATCACGATATTTTTTAGGGAGATTATTCAGTTTTATACTAAGCTTAAACCTTTTATGAACGGGAAAAAATTCATTATGAATATGAAATATTTTGGAAATGCAATTAGCCTTAGCTTCAGTAGTTTTAAAATTAAAACGAAAAGAACTGTAAAATGAATTTGCCGGAAAAACTGCAATCATATTCTCCGTTTCAAATCTATTCTCAACATCATAACAAAATTCCGTCGATGAATCGGATTTTATATTTTCAATTTTAATAATTTTTTGTGGCAAATTACTTTTTACTGTAAAATTCAGTTTTGAAGTATTATTGTATGCATCTTTCACAACATAAGTAATTTCATGAAAGTTTGTATCAATAAAATTTACAACCCCCGAATTCAGGACACTATCATAAATACTTAATTTATTATTTGGTTCTATAAAACTTTTCTGTATCCTGCGTTTATTCTTTATATAATCGGCAAAATCTATCAAACTGTTAATATACCTCGATTCGTTAAAAGAAAATTTATCAATACTATATGAAAAACACAAGACCGAATCAACATAAAGACCTACGGAATAAATCCCATTTCTGTTTGCCACATCGTTGTGCAAATCATAGGTTTCAATACCAAAAGTAATATCACCACTCAATTTAATTGTATCATTTCCATGCAGATGATGTTTTTCGCCCCAACCCTCAATTTTATATTCAATCGGTTTATCTGAGTTATTTACCAACGAATTTTTATTCATTGGATAAACTTTTAAAGTTTTAATTTTCGGACGGAAATAATCATCAATAATAATTCCATAAAGCAAAGGATTTACAGGATATTCAGTTTTTTCTTCTCTAATTTCAAAATGCAGATGTGGTCCTTCCGAACCTCCCGAATTACCGGAAAATGCAATAATTTCTCCTTTTTTTACACTTATTTCTCCTTTGCCGGGAAAAATACTCACTTCATATTCCTCACTTTTGTATTGCTTTTCCAGTACAAGTTTCTGGATATTTTTACTAAATCTGTTTAGGTGTGCATAAACCGAAACATATCCATTTGGATGAGTAATATAAATTGCTTTCCCAAATCCTTTCGACGAAACCTTAATCCTGCAAACATAACCATCGGCAATAGAATAAATTTTCTTTCCAACAGAACCATTTGTTTTAATATCAATACCTGAATGAAAATGATCCTTACGAAGCTCACCAAAAGTACCTGAAAGTTTTATAGGGAAATCAATAGGCGATCTGAAATAATCTTTTGGAATATCTTTTTGAGAGTATGCTGTGCTTGTAAACACAAAAAGTAAAATTAAAGCAGTTAAAATGGTTTTGTTTCTAATCATATAAATTTTGTTTACTGATTTAAAATATTCTATTCTTGATACATTAAATTCCAAACTCTCCAGTCCACAACAAATTACTAAAAATTACAATTAATTACAATCAATTACAAATACATGACAATCATCACTATTTAAAAGTATTTCTCAATATCATCCATTCGATGTATCACAACATCTGCTTTGGGAAAACCTCTTTCCAACTTTTCTTCATTAAAGAAAATAGTCTTCATTCCTGCATCTTTAGCTCCTATAATATCTTTTACATAATTATTTCCAATCATAGTGCAATTTTTAGGTTTTTCATTTATTTTTTCTGCTACAGATTTAAAAAATCTAACATCAGGTTTTTTAAACCCAAGTTCTTTCTGAGAAAAAAAGTGAGTAAAATATTTATCAGCTCCTACCCTCTTTAAAGCTTTTTTCATATCATCTGTATCAGAATGATCGGCGCTGGTTGCAATTACACAAGTATAGTTTTTATATAATTTTATTAAGGCATTTTCTACTCCGGGAATCCAGTCCACTTTCTCCCATTTCCACATTGGCCCTTCCAAAGCAAAATCACGCATCACCGTATCACCCCAGTCAAATATTAAATATTTTGTAAGTATTTTATTCATTAGTTTAGTCTAAAAGCATTTTAACGATAGAATATTGGAATATTACAAAACCATATCATTCTATCATTACAATTTTCCGTTATCCTTTGTTATTAAATTAAAATGACTTTTTATGCTGCACACAATCATTAATAAAAAAATAATATATACAAAAGTAATTTTTATTAATTTTACATTTGAAAGAAGTAGCAAAACTTTAATAGAAATTTTTATTGTTTTTATTTACTAAAAATAATTTTATTAAAAATGAATCCTAAAAAACTATTTTCATTATTAATTATTTCATTGGGAATAATAATATTTTCAGGATGTTATAAAGTAGCAGAGCAATCTTCTATTTACAAATTAGATGTAAATTTTGAAATCACAGTTTTAAATAACGTAGGTAGTCCCGTTATTGGTGACTTTATTTATTATCGAATGATGAAATTTGCCGGATACAGTAATACTGTTGGAAATTTGGAAGAAGGAAAAGATCTCAGCGACAATACTGGTAAAATTTATCTTACTTTCACATGTATTATAGACCCATCGGAAGTTGTCCGTTTATATGGGATGCTAGATGGGTTTGATAGTTCAAATTTAGGATTAGAAACTATTTTTTATGACGATGTTGAAGCTGCAAGTTTCGATGGTGAATATGCGTTAATTGACAGAAAAATTACTTTATACAAGAATTAGCTAAAACATAGTGCAACATACTCAGCAACATTAGGAGAAATAAGCACATTACGTTTATACCTTTGTTGGGGGCAAGCTAATTAGAGAAAAGATGACAAAAAAACACAAATAGAATAAATTACCTAATGCATTGAAAAAAAACTTAATTTTGTAATAATAGATTAATTCAACGTTGTGGAAATTAAAACATCATATAGTCAAAATCAATTGCGTGATTATTCTTCTTTATTTTTAAGGAATGAGGCAGAATTATGGATGAAAAATGATTTTACTTCAGTGAGGTGCAAAATTGAGAGATATGATGAACAATGGATAAGTTCTTCAAATGCAACTTATTATGACTATTTAAAACATGTCTATTCCATTATTGAAAAATATTATCAAAATGAATATGTCCTAAAAAATTCCTTTTTGACGGAATGGTTAATTAAGGAAATCGGACAATCTAATTCAAAAGTATACAGTGAGTATAGAGTTGGCAATGCAATTGCAGACTTAGCTATGTTTAATGGCAATTCTAAAGTATTTGAGATAAAAACGGAATATGATACTGATAGCCGCTTAAAGTTGCAAATTGAATATTATCGAAAAGTATTTAATCAAATATTTCTTATTGTTCCAGAAACCAAATTGCATTTATTTAAAAAGTATGATTCCAAAATTGGAATTATAACCTATAAAAAAAAACAAACACAAAAGTTCACACTATATAGAAATGCAATAAATGATACAGAATTGGAAGCAGAAACAATAATGCACATACTCCATACCCATGAATACAAATCAATTGTTAAATTGTATTTGGGGGAACTCCCCAATATGACAAGTTTCAATCAATTCAGCATCTGTAGTGATATATTAAGACAGATTCCGAATTTTGAGTTAAATAAACTCTTCATTGAAAAAATGAAAAAAAGAAATTTTGAAAATGTGATTTCAGGTCGCTATTATAAAATATTTAACCAACTTAGTTTAGCACTCAAGTTGAACAAATCAGCAATGAGAATTCTGATAAATAATGTTAAATCACCATTAAATGCCTAACATATGTATTATCCAATATTAAGAGCAAGGCAATTTGAACTTATTGCACTGCGTGAATTAGCTATTGAAGGTATTACTCAGGACTATATTATGCCAATATTGGAGCCTGTAAAAGAATCTCAAAACAATCTAAATCTTGTCTGCAAAATTTTTCAGCAACTAGAACAACAAGCTTATTTAATAGTCAATCCTGAAGTGGGAAAATTAGCTGGTGATAATGATTCCTTTTTGAAATATATCATTGGTCAAGAAGAAAATATTTTAATACCTGCCTTTCATTATCAGAATAATGCAAATTACATTTATCAAAGTATAAATGATTATAATTTAACCAATTGCATGATTTTATGCAAAAATGATGTAAATGTTGATGACCATAAATTTAAGAACTTAGTTCAACAACCGGAAGTTAGTTCAATAAATGTTGAAGACCCAGGAAGAAATAGAGCATTAGACAGATTTCTTCGAGGATTAAATAAGAATTATATTAGATTAGATAATTTTTTTGAAAAACAATTGCGCAATAGCGATTTCCTTAATATTCAAGAGCATCGATTTTCAGAAGAACACCTATATTACTCAGAGGAAGGATTTATAGGATTCTCTGATTACACTGTTTTGCCTAGTGAATATTCAGATGGTGGTAGCACTCCAAGAGCTGTTGTAATACATTTAACATTTTTAAATGACCAAAATCAAATTTGGATAAGACATTTTACTTCTGATAGCAATGATTCAATAGCTAATGTACAAGGGAAATTTGCTGAAGCTGCATTGAAAGCCGTGACTTATTGCAGAGAAAACAATCTTACCAACTCAGCAATTCAGGAATTAGAAAATTATTTTGATGAAGAACATTATCCTGGCTTAGGTGTAGTGAAAAAAATCTCTATTAAGAATCACATTTTAATAGTTCAGGAATATTTAAGTAATATATAAGTCGTATGGAAATCTGCCCTAACTGTTTTGCTGATAGAGAACTGAAAGGATTCATATTATCGTCTAAAAGAATTGGAGATTGTAAGATTTGTGATTCAAGTAAAGTTTGCTTAATAGACACTGTTGAACTACTAGACTTTTTTCAAGAATTAATAGATAACTTTCGTTTGGCAGAAAAAGGAGAATCATTTAAATCAAAAATTCAAGCAAATTGGAATTTTTTCTCATCATCTGATATTGCAACAAAAATTCTTGATGAAGTTTTACCAAAACTTTCGACAAGTATTTCAAATTCAGAAGACCTTGTTGATTATAATGAAGATATAATTGAGAATTCCATGCATTGGGAAAGGTTAAAAGAAGAATTAAAATGGTCTAAAAGGTTTATCTCTAATATTGATTACTTGGAAGAATTGGGATGGGATGGATTCTTTAACACTCAATTCGAATTAAAGCCAAAAAATGACTTATTTCGAGCCAGAGTACATCATCAAAGTGGCTTAAAGTCATATAGTCCAGATGAAATGAAGAGTCCAAAACCAGAACTTGTTAGTGGTGGACGAGCTAATCCTTCCGGTATACCATATTTATATTTAAGCGATAATCCTGATACTATTCTATATGAAGTACGTGCCTCATATTTGGATGAATTAAGTGTGGCTAGATTTCAATTAAAAGATAAAGTTGATTCAATAAAAATTGTGGATTTCACGGAAGATACATCTCTATTTCAACCAACAAAAATTAATGCAACAATAAAAGCTAGCTTATTAAGAAAAAAGATTAGTCGAGACTTGTCAAAACCAATGAGAAGATATGACACAGAAATTGAATATATTCCTACTCAATTTATATGTGAATTTATCAACGTTTTTACTGGAGCAAAAGGCATTCGGTTTAATAGCTCATTACATGTAAGCGGAAAAAACATTGTCATTTTTGACCAAGAACTCATGCAATGTAAGGATGTTCTTTTAAAAAAAGTAAACAACATGAATTTGACAGCAATAGAACATAAATGAATATAGATTAATAAAAAGCAAATGGCTGTAACAAAGGATATATGTAATCCAGAGTTCAGCGATTAATCCAACCGCAGTTCTCCATTGCAACACCACCAATTAGTCTTTGACAATTGGTGTAAAAAAAGAAAATATGAAAGAAAATAATTCTGAAATAATAATATATCAAACGGAATCTAACGAAATACGTATTCAGACCCGTTTGCACGATGAAACGGTTTGGCTTAACCGTCACCAAATGGTAGATCTGTTTGACAGAGATATAAAAACCATTTGGAAAACATATTAACAATACTTTTAACGAGGGAGAGCTGGATAAAAATTCAGTTGTCGCAAAATTTGCGACAACTGCCGAAGATGGTAAAACATATAAAGTTGAATATAATAATCTTGTAAATATTCTTCTTTAATGATTCCATTTACTCTTTCTGCAATAGCATTTTCAAGAGGATCTCCATTTTCCGTCATACTAATCTTAATACTATTGTCTTGTAATAGCTTTACATATTTACGATGACAAACTAATATTTGCAAAAGAGTGAAATTTTAACCATCTCTAAATCCAAAATATGCCAGAATAATTATTTACTGGCGTTATTTTGAATTCTAATATTCGTCAAATATTTGTATATTTGGAAAATAAATAATACAAAAAAAATTTCAAAACATCAATAACTTTATTAATATGTATTTTAATAAAGCATACTATTACAGATATATAAGATATAAACGGAATATTCCGTTTATACTTATGTTGTATGGAAGTGTAAAAGAGAAGGTTCTTTGTAGAAAAGTTATTGCAAACTTGAGGGAATTTATTTTATTTTTTTCTCCTTCCCTTAAGATAAGCCCCACTGCATTGCATAAAAATGCAAATCACAAAGGCTGACACACAAACTAATATTTGCAAAAGAGTGGAATTTTAATCATCTCTAAATCCAAAATATGCCAGAATAATTATTTACTGGCGTTATTTTGAATTCTAATATTCGTCAAATATTTGTATATTTGGAAAATAAATAATACAAAAAAAATTTCAAAACATCAATAACTTTATTAATATGTATTTTAATAAAGCATACTATTACAGATATATAAGATATAAACGGAATATTCCGTTTATACTTATGTTATGTTTAATTTCAGCATGGTGACCACGAAACTAAAAAATGAAAGGATAATATCATGAAAAAGACTTTTTTTGTTTTTACTTCTTTGTTCCTTTACTTTAGTATTCTTTTACAGGGACAAGATACAATTACACTCGAAACTGGCCAGCTAATTAAAAGGAATTTAATTGCCGGAGAAAAGCACATTTATACGTTGGATCTCGATGCCAATCAATTTGTTGCTGGGAAAATCGATCAAAAAGGCGTCAGTGTCATTATTATTTTAAACAATCCGTTGGGAAAACAGATTGGAAGATTCAATATGATTGCTATGCAGGAAGGCTTTTATATGGAAGCCACAGATTCCGGACAATACAGCATCGAAGTATCACCTCTTTATGGTTCAGGTGAATACTCCCTTGAAATAACAAATGCTGAACCATTGGGAAATACTCCCGAGATACAAATAAATCAGATTCTTAATGCGCTATACTTTACTGATGGACCAGGTGGTGCAGTAGCAGTTGTTCATAAAGGTAAGATTATATATACGACTGCTTACGGGATGGCTAATTTGACTCACATGAATCCCTTCACAACTGAAACACTTTCCAATATAGGTTCAGTCTCAAAGCAATTTACTGGATTCGCTATTGCGTTGCTGGAAAAGGAAGGAAAGCTTTCATTCGATGATGATATCCGAATGTATATCCCTGAATGCCCTGATTTTGGCCAGCCTGTTACGATCAGGCATTTGTTGAATCAAACGAGTGGATACAGGGAAATAAAAAGGACCTTCGGGATGAAAGGTATCAGGGGAGATTGGACCAAGGAGGAGCTCATTCAACAAATTCAAAATCAAAAAGAATCTCAAAACTCTCCAGGCTCTGAGTTCAGTTATACAAATACAAGCTACATTCTTCTGGCAGAATTAGTTGAACGCGTAAGTGGGGTTTCATTTCGGGAATGGATGAAGGCAAATATTTTTGATTCACTTGGTATGAACAATACCTCAGTCAACAGTCCAATTTACGCAACGATCCAACGCGTAGTTCCGAATAGCGCACAGGGTTACTATAAAATGCGTGGAGAATACGGACATGTTATTGATGAACAGGCACTATATGGTGCCAGCAGTATCTACTCTTCAGTAATTGACCTGTCAAAATGGTTACAAAATTTTGCTTCAGCAGAAATAGGAGGGGAAGAGATAATCTCTAACATGACCACAAAAGGGATACTTACAAATGGTGATACAATTGATTATGCTTTTGGCCTATTTGTGGACAAACAGAATGGTCTCTTACATTACTATCACGATGGATTTGACGGATTTCACTGGACCGAGCTAAGCTATTATCCTGAAATAGAGGCCGGGATAATAATTCTTAACAATTGTCGAATTTTCCCAACGGTCTCCAGCAAGATATTTGAAGCATTTTTTGGTGAATTTACAAAAACAGAAAAAGTTGTTGCTGTTCAGGATAGTAAGAAAAGTAAATATCACGAAGTTGACCCTTCCCTATTGGATGCATACTCCGGTCGTTATTCTGCAAAGGAGGATGACCGTATTATTGTCACGTTTGTACGAAATGACAAAATACTAAGTACCCATGTAATTTCAAGTAGACTGCTTCCATCCAATTTTAATCTAACTCCTGTTAACGATACTTTATTTATCAATAATAACATTGATGTCAGTGCAACATTTCAATTAAATGATAGCAGACAGGTAGATCAGGTATTTTTTAAGTACAGTGAAGACTTCACACTTAACAGGTTAGTTTTATTCGATCCTTCAGCTCAGGATCTTTTGGCATTTGCGGGCATCTACTATAGTCCGGAATTAATTTCAGTTTACACAATTACGATTGAAGAGGATCATCTTACATTAACGATTCCAAACGGCTTGGCCAGGAATCTGGAACCAAAGTACCCGGATACGTTTACCGGTGAGAATTATGGTGAATATCGCTTTGAGCGAAACAAGGATGGAATAATTTCAGGTTTTGTTGTTCAAAATGTGCATTTTGAAAAGTTAAAATAGCATAATAAGGACTAAATAAAGAAAATAAACATAACACGCGCTCATAAATAATTGCCGTATGGTGGTAAAATCAAGGGTTGTAACCCGCATAAAGTTTGGTGTAATTCGACAGGGAGGCAACCCGCAATCGGCAACTATTCATAGCGCAATACCGTCAGGCTGTGCATTAACCCACCTTTATCAACCATAATTTGTTGATATTTAAAA
>CAYOKJ010000055.1:0-19949 GCA_964404485.1 uncultured Bacteroidales bacterium
AAAAATTAATTTATGAAAAATTTTCAATTTCAGATAGAATTAGATGTTCGCGATTATGAATGCGATATGCAAGGAATAGTAAATAATTCAGTATATCAAAATTATTTTGAACATACTCGTCATAAATATTTAAAATCAATAGGTTTAGATTTTTCTACACTCACAGAAAAAAAAATAAACCTGATAGTGATACGTGCTGAGATTGATTATAAAGGCTCTCTTCGAAGTGGCGATAGCTTTATTTCTTCTTTGAATATGACCAGAGTTTCACCTTTACGTTTTGGATTCGAACAATTTATTTATCGAAAATCAGATAATGTACTAATGACTAAAGCATTTGTTATTGGAACCAGCGTAAATGCTAAAGGACGTCCGCAACTTCCTGAAGAGTTAATTAAGGTTTTGGGGATGGAATAAAAACCATCATACGATTTAGGCTTAAGAATTAATTCTCTCTTAAAACCTCATTATCGTATTCAAGCTCGAATCTTAGTTTATGTTTAGCTTCTTCGTTTGCAAGTGATTTGAATAATATTCGCATTTTATCATCCTCTACAATTGCAGACAAATCAGTATATAACTTAATAGCATTTTTTTCTCTTTTCATTGCAAGTATTAATGCTTCCTGGTAAGTCATGTTATCACTTTGCTTAACATCAGTAATATATTCAGAAATTTTAAGATCCTGAATTTTAACAATTTCAACTTTAAAGTTTTTTTCTTCTTTTATTGTTTCTAAACGTTTCTTGTGCGTTTTTTCTTCTTCTGCAAATTCTAGAAACACTTCTTTCATGGCAATGTTTTTGGAATTAGTAGCCAGCTTTGTATAAAAATTAAATGCACTTTGCTCAGAATTAATAGCAAAATCAAGAATTTCATCAACTGAATTAAAAGTTTTCATATTTTTTATATTGGATTAATTAACTATTGTTTTGTAAAGTTATAAAATACTTTTGGATAATTTTATCTTAAACTCATCCAAATCTTTTTCACTTGGAATATACTTTATTTTTTCGCTACCAACTATTTCAAATCCCGATTTATTGAAAAAATTATTTATTTCGTCCATAGTTTTACCTCCCCAACCATAAGAACCAAAAGATATTGCTTTTCTGTTTTTCGGAGCAAGACCACTCATGTATGTAAGGAATCCAGCTATCGATGGCATCATTGTCGAATTTAAGGTGGGGGAGCCTACACAAATATATTCGGCATCAATCAGTTCTGACATAATATCTGAAATATGGTTAAACTGAAGGTTTCTCATTGAAGTATTAAAACCTTTTTCTTCAAAGACTTCCATTAGAGCATTAGCCATTATTTCAGTTGAATGCCACATAGTATCATAAATAATTACAGCCTTTTTGCTTGTTTTGTTTTTACTCCATATTTGATACAATGGAATTATCTTATCTAAATTACTTCTCCAAATAACCCCATGACTTGGTGCTATTATTTTTATATCGAGTGCAGATACTGCTTCCAACTCTTTTTGAACTGATTTACCATAAGGAAGAACAATATTTGCATAATATTTTTTTGCTTCTTCCATAATTATGTCAGGAGGACATTCATCATCAAATCTTTCGGATGAAGCATAATGCTGCCCGAAGGAATCATTTGAAAATAATATCTTTTCTTCGGGCATGTATGCAACCATATTATCTGGCCAATGCACCATTGGCGTTAATACAAATTCCAAAGATCTATTGCCAAGTGAAATTTTATCATTTGTTTTAACTATTTTAAAATTCCAATCTTTTTTATAATGAGCTTTTAAACCTTTATCACCATTGGGGCATGTTATAATAGTAGCATTAGGAGCAAGTTCCAACATTCTTGGCAAAGCTCCCGAGTGGTCCATTTCAACATGATTAGATACAATGTAATCAATTTTAGAAGGGTCAATAATATTTGAAATACGCGCAAGCATTTCATTTGTAAACGAATGTTTTACCGTATCAATTAATGTAATTTTTTCATCAATAATAAGATATGCATTATAAGTTGTTCCTCTTTGTGTTGAATAACCATGGAAATTTCTTACATCCCAGTCAATTGCACCAACCCAGTAAATGTTTTCTTTAATTTTTTTTGCTTTCATTTCATTGAATTTTAATAATGCAAAGTTAAGGTTTCTTATTATCTAGTCACAATCAGTAGACGGGTTTATTTATTGACGATTGATAATTTAATACTACTTAATAAATTTCATACATCAATATGCCATGTCATCTTTACTAATATCATCTTCACTTACTTTTTTCTTATTTAATGATTTCCATGCATACCAAATATATGCAATAACAAATGGAACCAATAAAGAAACATAACTCATTACAGTTAAAGTATATTTACTTGATGAAGAATTTTGAATAGTCAAAGAACTTTGTAAATCATAAGTTGAAGGATAAAAAGCAGTGTTGTTAAATCCTGATAACATAAGAATTGCAAGAACTGTTAATACTGTGCCTGCGCCACTAAACCAAATTCCTTTTCCGGATGATTTAAAAGCTCCAAGGAAAATTCCGTAAAGCACTCCAACAACACCAATTAAAAACATAATTAATACTATCGGCATTTCAATAAGATTGTTGAGATATTTAAATTTTTCCATAAATACTTCTTTTGTATCCGGATTAACGGCAAAGCCTTCTTTTGTAAGAATTAATCCTATGAAAAATAAAAAGAAAACAAGAAATGGAATTGCACAAAATTTTACTTGTTTTGAAGCTCTTTTTACAATAGTTTCATTATCTATATTATTGATAAAATATAAACTTGCCAATACACGGGATAAAAATAATATTGCAATTCCAAGGCTTAAATTAGTAATATTAAAAGCTGCTTCAAGACCGTGTGTTGCAGTTTCCCATCTTGAAATTACAGGATTGGAAACATTTGTAATATTTAATTTATCAACCGAAAATTCAGAGCCTGTAAAAAATGTTCCTACTACGATACCTACAAGTAATGTTGCAAGGATTCCGTTAATAAATAAAAAAGTTTCATAAGTTTTTTGTCCAAGGAAATTATTTGCTTTTGTACGATATTCGTATGACACAGCTTGTATAATAAAGCTGAACAATATCAGCATCCAGACCCAATATGCACCACCAAAACTTGTTGAATAAAACAATGGGAATGAGGCAAAAAATGCACCTCCGAATGTTACGAGAGTAGTAAAAGTAAGATCCCATTTTCTACCGATAGAATTAATTAGTAATGACCTTTCTTTTTCAGTCTTTGATAATTGACCTATTAGTGTTTGCCCACCCTGAACAAACATTAAAAGCACAAATAGTGAAGCAAGTAATGATACTATTATCCACCAATATTGTTGTAATGTGAGATATGATAAATTTTCAAACATAATTAACTCCTTTCTTCTTTTGGTCCTGATTTAATTTGATGCGTCATAATTTTTATTTCAGCAATCAGTAAGACGGTGAATAATGCGGCAAAAAGCCAGAATGTAGTTTGTACCGATGAAGCACTTAGATGGGATGTTGATGCCATTGTTGGTAAAATATCCTGTATTGTCCAAGGTTGACGACCAACTTCAGCGACAACCCAACCTAATTCAGAAGCAATAAACCCAAGTGGAATTGACCATAATGCAATTTTTAACAAGGGTTTTTTCTTTTCTAAAGTATGCTTCTTTGAGAAATACAAAATTACTGCAAATAAAAATATAAAGTAAAAGCCTAAACCAACCATTATATGAAAACTGTAGAATGTTAATGGAACATTAGGTATTGCAGATTCTTTATCTGGTAAAAAACCATATCCGAAATGTTTATAATTTTCACGGAAAGTTATTAATGCTTCATCTTTAACTGTTTTATCATCAGAAGTTTTATACTCTTTTAGAGCATTTATTGCAATTTTCCCTTTCTTCATTCTATCTTCAGTAGGGATTATTCCATGCTCAATGTCGCCATCAATAATGTTATTAACACCTGGCACATACCCACTAAAATCTCTTGTTGCAAGGTATGAGAGAAAATATGGAATTTTTACAACAAAAAAATAATCATTTTTATCATCACCATATTTTTTACCTAATGAAGGAATACCCACTGTTACTAATCCTTGCTCATTACCCCCTTCATAAAGACCCTCCATAGCAGCAAGTTTCATTGGTTGATCTTTTGCCGTATTATATGCAGAACCGTCTCCGGTATAAGCCAGAACAAGAGATGCCACTAATCCGAAAATTGCAGCTATTCGAATACTTCTTTTTGCAAAATCCAGGTGCCGACCTTTAAGAATAAACCATGCACTGATACCAATTACAAACAAAGATGCAACCACATATCCGTTGGTTATAGTATGTAAAAATTTATATATTGCTGTTGGAGATAGCAATATTTCCCAAAAATTAACCATTTCGTTGCGGGCAGTATCAGGATTAAATTGCATTCCTACGGGGTTTTGCATCCAAGCATTTGCCACTAATATCCAAAGAGCCGATAAGTTTGACCCAATTGCAACAAACCATGACGATAGCATGTGGAATTTTTTACTTACTCTGTCCCAACCAAAAAACATTACTGCAATAAAAGTTGATTCTAAGAAAAAGGCAAGGATTCCTTCAATTGCAAGAGGGGCACCGAAAATATCCCCAACTATCCATGAATAATTCGACCAATTTGTACCAAATTCAAACTCAAGGATAATTCCTGTTGCAACTCCAATTGCGAAGTTAATCCCGAATATTTTCATCCAGAATTTTGTTGTGTTTTTCCATTTCTCCAATTTAGTTCTATAATACATTGTGTGCATAAAAGCTACAATGAAAGATAAACCAAGCGTAAGAGGAACAAAAATCCAGTGATAAATTGCGGTAAGAGCAAACTGTGCTCTCGACCAATCTACCAACGACATGTCGAAATTTTCCATACGTGTTAGTTTTTAGTTAATTAAAGTTTCTATTACATAATTTCCTTTGTCCTTGTCTGAATCGAATTTTGAATTTAGAAAATCAGGAAAGAAAAATATTTTTAATATGGCGAACATTATAAAAAGCTTAATAGCAATAATTATCCATAATTTTATTCCAAGTTTATCAATGTTTTTAAATCCATTAACATAGAAATAAAAAATACTTTTAATAATTTTCATGTTTAGAAATATTATAAAAAATTAGCTGATAGTAGGATACTTGAATTGGCGTCCCGTTATTTTTTCAATTTTAATCTTTATTATTATAACATTATCAACTGATGGTTTTGAAAATTTGAAATTCATATCCGAATAGTTTTTCATAAAAATTTTAAGCCCTTTGATTTTTTCTTCGTAATCATCAATAATTTCTGCTTTACCGTGAGCAATAACACTTCTATATTTCCATGTCCATGAGCAGGCAACTTCTTTATCACGATAAAATAATTCATGATCGACATCAAACTCAATACAAACATTATTGTTTTTTTCCAGAATCTCCAGTTTTCCCCCATACTTGGATGTATGTAGATATATCGTTTTGTTTTCATAGCCAAAGTTAAAAGCCAAAACATAAGGCTTATCGCCATCTATCATCCCAACATGACAAATCTTTGCTCTTTTTATAATTTTCTCTTGATCTGAGAAATCAAGAATATCTTTGATTGTTCTATCTCTTTTTTGCATATAAGTATATAATTTTATCCGAGTGCTACATCTAAAAACATCATTAAAGCAAATCCAGTCATTGCTCCAATGGTAGAAATATCATTATTTCTGTTAAGCTGTGATTCTGGAATTAATTCTTCAACAACCACATAAATCATTGCCCCTGCAGCAAATGACAATGCATAAGGCAAAAAAGTTGTCATCGACATAACAGCTACAGCACCAATAACACCGGCAATAGGTTCAACAATTCCTGATAATTGTCCGTACCAAAAACTTTTAAATCTCGACAATCCTTCTCTTCGCAAAGGAACAGAAACCGCAGCTCCTTCGGGGAAGTTTTGAATTCCAATACCAATTGCAAGAACCACTGCTCCTGCAATTGTTACAGAAGGTAATCCTGATGCTACAGCTCCAAAGGCAACACCAACAGCCAATCCTTCCGGAATATTATGTAATGTGATTGCCAAAACAAGCAAAACACTTTTTTGCCATTTTGTTTTAATACCTTCTGCTTCCGACATTTTATATCCGAGATGAAGATGAGGTAATATTTTATTAAATATCCATAAAAATAAACCGCCAGCCAAAAATCCCACAACTGCGGGTACCCATGATGTTTTGCCTGCATTCTCTGTCATTTCGATAGCTGGTGAAAGTAATGACCAAAAACTTGCAGCTATCATAATTCCTGCCGCAAACCCAAGCATACCATCCAAAACCTTCCTGTTTATTGTTTTGAAAAAGAAAACCACAGCAGCTCCCAAAGCTGTAACTAGCCATGTAAATAATGTTGCTATTAATGCTTGAGTAACAGGACTGAATTTTTCTAACCAATCTATTATCATATCAAATCAATTATTAATTTAAAAGCTTTCCTCCATATTTATAGCCTAATCCATCAACTGTATCCTTTATTTTATCAAAATTAATATCTTTTCCATAAAGAGTTACAATTGATTTATGCAAATCTGCTGTTGCATTTTCAATTCCTTGTAGTGAGATAAGGTTATTTTCAATATTACTTTTACATTGATTACATGTCATTCCTTCAACTATAATCTTTGTTTCGTTTAGTTTGTGAACTTGATTATCTGAATTTCTTGGGGTTGCTAAGTTTGTTTTTCTCTTTAAAATATACTTCCTTAAATAAACATTAATAATAAGTGTAAATAGAATTAAACTTGATGATACTTTTAACCAATAAGGTATTATTTCGTGATTAGAATGTTGGGTAAATTGACTTGAAACATAATCAATAAATAGATGTTGGGGTATAAATTCATTTATAATTGTGCCAAATACAAAAGCAGAAACAATTATAGTAGATAAATAAATAATTGAATTCTTTTTACCAAAAACTTTACTAATAACAGTAATTGTAGCTGCATTTGTAGCCGGCCCTGCCATTAAAAAAACCAAAGCTGCTCCAGGTGAAATTCCTTTTAACATTAAAATAGCAGCTATTGGTACAGATGCTGTAGCACAAACATATAAAGGAATTGAGGCAACCAACATTATCAGCATATTTAAATAACTATTACTCAAATATGTCGTAAAAAAATTATCAGGAATTATTACGGCAATTGCTGCCGCAGCTAATAATCCAATTAATAACCATTTTGCAATATCTTCCAGGAAATCAACAAATGCATATTTGAATAAACGGTAGAAAATATTATGCTTATTTTCACCTGAACCCTCGACAATGTGTTTCTCCGGAATATTTTCCGGATTTCTTTTATCAAAAATATTTATAAACAAACCACCAAGAAACCCAGTAATTAGCGCAATAATTGGACGTATGATCGCAAAGGGCAATCCTAACAGTGAATATGTAATCATTATTGAATCAACACCTGTTTGTGGTGTGGAAATTAGAAAAGAGACTGATGCACCTTTTGAAGCTCCATTTTTATAAAGCGAAATCCCGGTTGGAATAACCCCACATGAGCATAAAGGTAATGGTACTCCAAGAATCGCAGCTTTAATTACAGATGCAATATTTTTTTTGCCTAAATGATAATTAATCCTCTTTTGTGAAAAACTAACATAAAGAACACCAGCAATTAAAAAACCAAAAAGTAGATAAGGAGACATCTCATTTAGTATCTTCACAAATTCAAAAATAAATTTTGTTAAATATTCCATTATTTACTTAAAAAGTTTGTTTGTTTCTTTAAACCATAATACAAAATCAAGATATTCAAGAGGAATATTAATTTTATATGAAAAATCCTTCATCCTACTTTCCATTTCATAATATTTTTTTTCTGAAATTGATTTAGGAATTTCATTAATTACTTTATAATTTAAAAGGTTTCTAAGAATATGTCTGTCAAGAATTGCTATTTCTTTTCCAAACCCAATATTCCTTAAAAAATGGCTTGATTCTTTTAGACCATAACCTTTTATATTTTTGTTCAACCAATTTCTTTTTTCTGAAACTGATGAAAGTTCTGTTAAAGTTTTTCTTATTCCTTTTGAATTATTAAAAAACATTTCTCTGGCTTCAACCAAATATGATGCTTTGTTATTTCTAAACCTGACTAAATTCAAGTCCTCTGCAATTGAAGTAGTATTCCCTTTTAAAAGTTTTTGGTTTTCTGTTAATTTTATTATTGTTTTCCAAGCGTTCAGTGCTTTCGATTGAGGAGTGAGAAGGCAAAAAGCAAGTTCCTGAAATAAGCGTTTTTCATCAGCTTCGCTCCAAACAGATTGAAACTCGTTTATCCGCTTAAGAATATCCGGTTTTATTATTTCATATATGTCAAACAATTTTCTCAACCTGTATATTTTTACTTTTTAATTTTAATTTAATGTAAAGAAACTTTCAAATAACAACATTGCCATTGGTATAGATATAATAGACACAAGAAAGCTTGATATTAAAAATTGATTTGTTAAAGAAGTATTTCCACCTGCTTTGTTTGTTAAAATTGGGATAGTCGTAATTGGAGGCACTGTACTAAGAAGAAAAATTAAAAATGCAATAGAAAATGTCGGCTTGATAATTACTAATATTGCAAGAACAATGAGAGGGAAAAGAAAATTTTTAAGAGTTACAAATAATAATATATATTTAAATTGAATTTTGCCTTTTCTCTTGAAATCGACATAAACATTACCACCAATTAAAATTAGAATTAATGGTAAAGCAGTATCTCCTAAAATCTTTGTTATTGATAATATTACATTTGGGATATTTTGGTGTGCACCTGATAATCTTAGAACAACAGCCAGAATTGTAACTACCAGAATTGGATTAAAAAATTTACTCCAATTAAATTTATTCTTTACAGACTCTCCATTTCGAAAAAACAGATGGTAAGTATTAAACATAAGAGCAGGAAAAAACAGTGTAAATAAAAAAAGTTCGACTAATATCGAAGAACTATCCCCAAAAAGATTTTGAATAATTACCATTGGAACGAAAATAGCATTTGGATATAATAAGCTTATACTAAACTCCGGTCTGTATTTTTTCTGAACCAGCCTTATTCCAGCTAATGACAAGAGAAATGTTACGATAATAAAACCAATCCACCAAAGTGGTAATGTCCACCATTCAGGAAAAGCTATTGGATCAAACTTCAAAATAATATTTGTAAAAATCAAACAGGGTAGAGCAATATCAAGAACTAATGGTGAAATAACATCAAGTATTTTTATCGAAACAATTTTTCTTGATATAATTGCAAAACCTATAAATCCTATTCCAAGTAATAATATAATCGATTCAAATACTTTCCAAAAAATCATTATATTGGTTTTAAATTTTAATACTCGTTAAGTATTTGTTGTGCATGATCTTTTGTTTGCACTTTATTAAATATTTTTTCAATTTTACCTGTTTCATCAATTATAAAAGTTTTTCTTAAAGCTCCTATTCTAATTTTACCAAACATTTTTTTTTCTCCCCAGAGTCCATAATCCTTAAGTATTTTTTTATCTGTGTCAGGAATTAACTCAAAAGGTAAATCATGTTTTGAAATAAACTTGCTATGTGCAGTTTCATTATCAGGGCTTACACCAATTATATTAAAACCTTTATCTTTCAATATTTGAAAATTATCTCTCAAATTACATGCTTCGGCTGTACAACCTGGAGTATTATCTTTAGGGTAAAAATAAAGAATAAGTTTACTGCCTTTAAAATCTTCAAGCGAAATTATTTCCCCTTTTTGATTTTTATACGAAAATCCGGGGGCTATATCCCCCGGTTTTAAATGTGTCATCTTAATTGTTTTAATTATTCTTCAATAAGTTCAAAATCATCTTTTCCAACTCCGCAAACAGGGCAAACCCAGTTATCGGGAATGTCTTCAAAAGCTGTTCCGGGTGCTATTTCTCCATCAGGATCACCTTCTTTAGGGTCATAAATATAACCACATACAGTACATTCATATTTTTTCATAATTTTTTTCCTTTCATTTTAATAATTATTACTATAATTTTAATTTGTTAATAATAGTTTCTCTACCTTTTTTAGATTAACTTTTCTTTTATACAATGGTCTTTTATCGTTTTTATAAGCATTTAAATTTTCGTTGAAGGTTTTGTTCTTTTCATTTTTATAAATTACACCCAAAGGGAACTTATCAGTTTCAAATGCTTTTTTTATTGCCTCTATTTTATCAGTATTATCATAGTTTTTATCCACATAATAAGTATTGTCTTTAAACCATTTGAAAGTATTAGTTTTATTAAATGAAACGCATGGATGGAAAACATCAACAAGTGCGTAACCTTTATGATTGACTGCCTCTTTCAAAATTTCTTTCAGTTGATTCATGTCTCCCGAAAAAGCCCTTGCCACAAAGGAAGCATTTAAAGAAATGGCAACTGCAATAGGATTAAATGGTTCTAAAAAAACTCCATCTAATTGAAGAGTTGTTTTGGTATCTCTTCTGCTAGTAGGGGAGGCCTGCCCTAATGTTAGTCCGTAAACCATATTATCATGAACAATATTTACTATGTCAAGGTTTCTTCTTATTGCATGTATAAAATGATTGCCGCCTTCACCATACATATCGCCATCTCCACCTTCAGCAATAACAATAAGCTCTGGGTTTGAAGCTTTTATTCCTGTTGCAACCGGAAGTGCTCTTCCATGTAATCCGTTAAAACAATTAGAGTTTACATATTGAGATGTTTTAGCTGCTTGCCCAATTCCTGCAGATATAACCAGTTTTTTAGGATTAATATTTAATTCATCCAAGGCTTGTTTCAAAACTTTCAGAATAGAAAAATTCCCACAGCCAGGGCACCAGTCAGTTTCAGGTATTTGGTCAAAATCAAAATTAGTTTTCATTATTTTATTTCCTTTAGATTTTTAATAATTTCTTCTAATGAAAATGGCATTCCATTATATTTTAAAATCTGTTTGTTAAATTCCAAACCTGTATGAGATTTAATAAGTTGTCCAAATTGTGAAGTAGCATTATTTTCAATAATTATTTTGTTTTTTGCTTTTGACAAGATTTCTTTTGTATTATTTGGTAAAGGATAAACTTGTTTGAAATATGCAAAAGCAAGATCATTATCGTTAAGCACTTCAACTGCTTCTTTAATAACACCATAAGTAGAACCCCAGCCAACAACTAATGTTTTATAGTTTTTTGAGCCAATAATCTCCGCCGGAATAGATTCATTGGAAATAGAATCTATTTTTCTTAATCTTTTATCAACCATTTTTGTTCTTATATCATAATCTTCTGTGATAAATCCATCTTCATTATGTTCGTGGCTATCAAATCTAATACATGCATCACCATGCATTGGAATTCCTCTCGGAGATATTCCGTCTTCAGTAATTTTGTATCGTTTATAGTTTTTATCTATCTTGGTAATATAATTCTCCACCTTAAAACCTAAGAAATCAATTGATTTAATGTTTTGAAATGAGTCAATATAAAATTGATCGGTTAAAATTATCACAGGTACCTGATACTTATCAGCCAAATTAAATGCTTTTTGAGTTAAGAAAATTCCATCTGTAAAATTACCGGGGGCAAAAATTATCCTGGGAAATTCACCATGACCTGCATATAAAGCCAGGTTCAAATCGCCTTGCTCTGTTCTTGTAGGTAGTCCTGTGGAAGGACCAGGCCGTTGGGCAATATGAATTACAACCGGTGTTTCAGTTATTGCTGCATTGCTTATACCTTCTTCCATAAGAGCAAATCCACCTCCCGATGTTGTAGTCATTGCCCGTGCACCTGCATACCATGCACCCTGAATCATATTAATTGCAGAAATTTCATCTTCTGCCTGTTCAACAACAACACCAAATTCTTCAGAATGTTTTGCTAAAAATTGTATAACCCCTGTTGAAGGTGACATTGGGTATGCAGAAATAAAATTACAACCACCGGCTAATGCACCTATCGCAATAGATTCAGTACCATTTAATAATACTTGATTTTTTACTGTCTCATTTTCCTCTATTTGAATTCCTAATTTAAATTCCTTACCTTTTTCATAGCCTTTAATAATTGCACTGATGTTATTTTCTGTAATTATTTTTCCTTTAGCTGAAAAATGATTAGTAATGTAATCTTTAATCAAATTCAAATTAATATCAAGAATTCCGGATAAAAGACCTAAAACTATAACATTAGAATAAATCAAGCCGCCAACTTCTTTGGCTAAAGAACTTAGAGCTATATCTTTTATTTTATAAATCCCATTTTTATATTTATCCTCAATAAAACTATCTTGACCAATAATTATAGTGTTTTTGCTAAGCCGGTTTTCTATCCTGAAAATAGCATTTTTACTTAAAACTATTAAAACATCAATTTTATCAACAAAAGACTGAATGCTTTTATTTGATATTCTGATTTCAGTAGTATTATTGCCACCTCTAACTCTCGACATTAGTTCAGTAGTCGAAAATACATTATAACCTGAATTCTTTAAAGCTCTAATTATTAGTAATTCAATTGTTCTGATTCCTTGACCGGCTTCTCCTGATAAAACTATTGAAATATCATTTTTCATATCAAAATTAAATTTTTGTATTAGATGTTATTCTCTTTCAATTCAAAATATGCTCTTGGATGCAAGCATGCCGGACATGTTTCGGGAGCTTTTTTACCTTCATGTAAATATCCGCAATTACGGCATTTCCAAACTAATTTATTATTTCTTTCAAATACTTTACCTTCTTCAAGATTTGTAATCAATTTAGTGTATCTCTCTTCATGTGCTTTTTCTACTTTAGCAATCATTGTAAAAGCAGTAGCAATTTCTTTGAATCCTTCTTCATCTGCTATTTTTGCAAATTCAGGATAAAGTTCTGTCCATTCTTCATTTTCACCTATTGCTGAAGCTTTTAAATTTTCAATAGTAGTATCAATTTTCCCTGCCGGAAATGTGGCTGTAATTTCAACATCCCCTCCTTCGAGAAATTTAAAAAACCTTTTTGCATGTTCTTTTTCATTTAAAGCTGTTTCAGCAAATATTGCAGAGATTTGTTCCAAGCCTTCTTTTTTTGCTTGTTTGGCAAAATAATCATATCGCATTCTTGCCTGAGATTCTCCGGCAAATGATTTTAAAAGATTTTGTTCTGTTTTTGTTCCTTTTATTGATTTCATCAGTTAATTTTTATATTAGTTATGATTTGAATAATATTTCATAAATTGTACACGCTCAAATGAAGCAGCGTTCTTTGCTTTTTCATAACTCAACAAACCTCTAAAATCATCCAATGAGTTATAATTATTTTTATTCATCCAGTTTTCTATTCCGTTAATAATTTCAGCAATATATTTCTCTTTATTCTTATAAATTGTTGAAACTACCTGAACTGCTTGAGCACCGGCAAGTATTTGTTTTATAACTCCTTCGCTATCATGAATTCCTGTTGATGCAACTAATGGTAATTTTATTTTATTACTTAATAGGGCAATCCATCGCAAAGATGTAGAGATTTCATCATGAGAACTAAATATATTTGAAGATGTTATTTTCATTTTGTTTATATCAATATCAGGAGAATAGTATCTGTTAAATAAAACAAAAGCATCTAAATTTTTTGTCCAGCTTAATTTTTGAATTAACTGAGCTAAGCCGGCTGAATAACTACTCATTTTTAAAGCAATTGGTATTTTGATATTTTTTCTGACTTCTGAAATGATATCAAAATATATTTTTTCATTTTCCGTGCTACTATGATTTATATCTGATGGCAACATAGAAACATTAATTTCAAGAGCATCTGCTCCTGCATTTTCAATATCTTTAGAAAAAGAAACCCATTCTTTGCTGCTAACACAATTGACACTTGCAATAACCGGAATGCTAACAGATTTTTTGGCGTTTATAATTAAATTCAAATAGTCATTTAAACTTCTTTCTTTTGTATAATATCGGGCATAATCATGAGCTTCGGGATAGTCATAGAAATTCTGATTTCCACTTTCCCCCATTTCCATAAGTATCTGCTCTTCAAAAAGAGATTTAAGAACAACAGCACCGATACCAAATTTTTCCAGTTTTATAATTTTTTCTACAGAATCTGTTAACCCTGAGCTTCCAACAATTACAGGGTTTTTTAATTCTAAACCCACAAAGGTTGTTTTTAAGTTTGTCATAAGTTTTTGTTTTAGTTTTTTACAATAAACTATTATTAATTAAACTTTGCTTTATTTTGTAATTATCATACTCTAGTCTTCAGAAACACTTTTTCAGCCTCGTTAATGCCAAATCAAACAGCTCATTTTTACTTATCCTATGTTTTTAAATTTGCCGTTTTAAATTATATCACAGGAGGAGTAAATACTCTTTGTTTTAATTCTTTGTCTATCATATATAATCCTGAACCTTTTCCTTGGATAAGTTTTAACTGCCCAAGTAAATCGGAAGCATTTGCTTCTTCTTCTACCTGTTCTTCCACAAACCATTGAAGCATATTAACTGTTGCATGGTCTTTTTCCTGAATAGCTAAATCAACAAGATTATTAATCAAAGATGTTATTTTTTCTTCATGAGCAAGAACTTCTTCAAAAACATTTACAATATTAGTCCATTCTGTTTTTGGTTTTTCAATTTTTTCAAGTTCAACTCTGCCACCTCTATCAAGAATATATTGATACAGTTTTAATGCATGAAATTGCTCTTCCTCAAACTGCACTTTCATCCAGTTTGAAAATCCTGACAGATTTTTTGAAGCGAGAAAAGCGGACATTGATAAATATAAGTAAGCAGAATAAAATTCAGCATTTACTTGTTTATTTAATTCTAATTCTAATTTTTTGTTTAGCATTTTTTTTAATTTGGTTTAATTTATTTTTTAATTTAATATCGAATTCCGAATACCCCCGAAAGCTTTCGGGGTAACGATTTTTGATTTTTTGTTTACATCTGAAATCATTATTCGTTAATCAATATTCGATATTCATTTTTTCCTTCTCATTCCTTGTAATAAAGATTTTTTTTATTGTTTACTCTGTTACTTCAACCAAAACTTCTTCACTTTGCCATAAACCGTGTTTAGTGCAAAAAGCTTGAGCAATAAGTTTCATGTTCTTTTTTGGAACAATATAAAAATCCACTTCTAGATTTTCGTCTTGATTTCCTAGTGCTCCTTCAATAAAATTTGCTTCTGCAAGCATTTTTTCACCATTCCATAATTGCACCCAGGCAATGTAATGATCAGGGACATCAGGATGTTTGTATTTATCACCAACTTTTACTTTTACTTTAAATTTTTCATTCATTTTTGCACTATTTTCACAGTAAACAAAAGCCGAATGTCTGTCGATATAATCTTTTTTAGCTTCTCTTTCTATTTGAGAAATGTCTTCATATTTATTTATTTTCATAATATTTATTTTTAATGTTAATAATACTAAAACTCGCACACTTGTGCGAGTTTCTATTTTCATTTCGTAAATTTCCGTTCTGAATATTGACCAATAAAGTAAAATGCTAAAATTGGGATTAACATAAATTTTGCGGATTTTTCAAGCAAATTAAATAAATCAAGTATCGTTAAAAATACAGCAATTACAACAATTATGATTATAGTAAAATATCTCTTTCTCATTTTTTCTTCTGTGTTTTATCGATTTCTTAAATAAATGCTAATTTATTAATATCCGGCAATCAAAATCCAGGATCAATTTCTAATGTGTTCCCAAATAATCAGAAACACCATCAATAGTGGGTTTCATAGCATCGTCACCTTCTTTCCAATTTGCCGGACAAACTTCCCCATATTTTTCAAAATGATGAAGAGCATCAATAATTCTAAGAGCCTCGTCAACACTTCTGCCAAGTTGTAAATCGTTGATTACCGAATGACGAACAACACCTTTTTTATCAATTAAAAATAGTCCTCGATAAGCTACAGGAGCTCCTGTAAAAATCAATTTTCCATCTTCATCGTAATCATATTCACCGGCAAGTACTCCAAAACTGTCGGATATGGTTTTATCCAAATCTGATACAATAGGGTATTTCACGCCTTTTATTCCACCATTATTTTGTTCTGTATTTAACCAAGCCCAATGCGAAAATTCAGAGTCGATTGAACATGCTACAACTTCGACATTACGCTTTTTAAAATCTTGAATTTGTCTTTGAAATGCAATTAATTCAGTCGGGCAAACAAATGTGAAGTCTAATGGATAAAAGAAAAATATTACATCTTTTTTTCCAATAAATTGTTCTAATGAAAAACCCTCAACAAATTCGTTTCCGTTAACTACTGCTTTTGCCTTAAATAAAGGCGCTTTATTCCCTATTAATGTTCCCATGTATATTTACTTTTCTATAATTTTTTATGACATAACCACCAATCATAACATTCAAATTCTCCTTCTTTTGATTTTTGTATTCTATCCTTTGCAGTTTTTACATCAGTAGCAGGAGGAATGATTACATGATCACCCAACAATTCATTATTTGGCCAGCCTGCAGGCATTGCAACTTTATTTTTGTCAGATACTTGCATTGCTTCTACTGCTCTCAATATCTCATCCATATTTCTACCAAGCTCTTGAGGATAGTAAATCATAATGCGAAGTTTAGCTTCAGTGTCAACTACAAATACAGCTCTTACAGTATTTGTGCCTTTTCCCGGATGAATTATCCCAAGAGTTTCTGCAACTTTTCCTGTGTCAGCAATTATTGGAAATTGAATTTCTACATTCATATTATCTTTTATCCACTCTTCCCATTTAATATGTGAAAATACCTGGTCAACACTTAAACCAATTAATTCGCAATTTAATGCTTTAAATTTATCATAGCGTTTTTGAAAAGCAACAAATTCTGTTGTACAAACAGGTGTGAAATCTGCTGGATGGCTAAATAGTACAAACCATTTACCTTTATAATCTCCAGGTAAATTTTTCATTCCGTGAGTTGTCTGAACATCCATTTGTGGAAATTCATCGCCTAATAATGGCATTCCTTTTTTTTCTGATATTGTTTCCATAGCTATCTTATTATTTAGTTAGTAATTCTGATTTAAATTATTTAGTTTTTACATTTACTGCATATTCCTTTAATATATAAATGTGTTTGATGAATATCAAAATTTTCAATTCCGCTTATCTTAATATTAGAATTATCAAAAGCAAAATCATATAGCATTCCACATCTCATACATTTAAAATGTCCGTGTGTTGAGGTGTCGGCATCATATCTTGTTTTATTATCTTCAATATTTATTATTTGTACAATTCCTTTTTTAACAAACTGCTTTAATGTGTTGTAAACTGTAGTTTTTGATAAAGATGGAATTTCGTCAATTAATTCTTTATATATTTTCTCCACAGTGGGATGATTCATTTCTGTATATAAATAATTAAAAATCTTTATTCTCTGAACTGATGGCATTATTTTATTTGACTTCAAATATTCACCAATATTTTTTATTTCAATCATAATGTAATTAATGTAAAATTGTAACCATTGCAAAGTAACAACAATAAAATCGATTTGTCAAGTTTTTTCCAATGTTTTTTTTTGATATGACAAAATATCAGTAAAAATATTTGGCACACATATTGACATATCGAACATTTTAGATATTAAACATAGAACCCAGAAGATTTGCAAATTAAGTTTTACATTATGAGAATGCAAGTTTATGAAAGTTAAGAATCAAAAACCTTACAGACAAATCAAAAATGATGTTTCAGATGGGACAAATATCGGATTGCTTTCTGTCTAACATTTAAACTCTTTATAAAAAATGAAAAATATTAATTCATTAGCTGAGCTAAAAATATCTATAAAGGAAAATGAAAAATCTTATTTGCTTTTATACAAAGAAGATTCAGAAAAAAGTATTTGTGCAAAAGAAGCAATTGAATCATCAAATAATAATTATGATGATATTAACTTTTTGATTTCAGAGGTATCAAGTGTCAGGGATATTCATCCTGAATATTCAATAAAAACTGTTCCGACTTTAATTGAATTTGAAAAAGATAAGGTAAAATCAATTATTAAAGGTTGTCATAATGAGTCATATTATAAAGCAATTTTTGATGAAGCTGTTTATATTGCAAAAGCTAATAAGGAAGGAAAAGCAATAAAAAGGGTTACAGTTTATTCAACACCAAATTGTTCGTGGTGCAATACTTTAAAAAGTTATTTACGAAAAAACAATATTCGATTTAATAACATTGATGTATCAAAAGATCAAAAAGCCGCAGAGGAAATGACAAGAAGAAGTGGTCAGCGAGGTGTTCCGCAAACAGATATTAACGGCGAAATAGTTGTTGGCTTTGATAAAGTGAAAATAAACAAGCTTCTGGAAATAAAATGATTGGGAAAAGCTATTTCTAAAGTTAGTTAAAAGGAATGATGGAATAATGGAGTAATGTGTTGCCGAAAAAAAAAGCGATTAAAATTAAAAACAGTACGAGAGGATTTAAATATTATTAAAAACAAAAGGTAAAGGATAGCTATAAAAACAATATTTACTAATTTTACATAAAAAATAAAATGAAAGAATTACAAGCAGTAAACCAACAAGTTATTCTTGATATCAATGATGATAAAAAAGAACAAAAAACAAAAGCAGGGATTATAATTCCTGATTCTGCCAAAGAAAAAAGCAATATTGCAAAAGTTATTAACATGAGCAAAATTGACAATGCCGAGGTATCCGTTGGAGACATGGTAATTTATAAAGGATTTTCCGGTAACGAAATTACTTTCGAAGACAATAAATATCTGATTCTTCCTTATGATGATATTTTAGCTATTATTGTTGAAACTGATGAGATTTAAATTGAAAATTGCAAACTGGAAATTTAAAAATTAAAATTAGGAAAAAGACCAAATTTCTAACAGATAAAATAAACACAGATGAAAGACAAAATCACAGCAACACATAATTCAAAGATGGCTTTTGAGCTGGAAGTTAACGGGCATAAATTTATTATTGATGCAGAAGAAAAAGTTGGTGGAGAAGATAGAGGACCACGCCCAAAACCATTAATGCTTGCTTCATTAGCCGGATGTACCGCTATGGATGTTATTTCGATATTGAAAAAAATGCGTATAGAACCTGATTATTTTAATGTTTTGGTTGAAGGTGAATTAACTGAAGAACATCCAAAATATTATAATAGTATGCATGTAATTTATGAATTTAGAGGTAAAAATCTTCCGATGGATAAATTGCAAAAAGCAATAAGCTTGTCAGAAGATAGATATTGTGGCGTTTCGGCAATTTATAAAAAAGTAATGCCTATTACTTCTGAGATTAAGATTTTAGAATAAAATCAGAATTAATTTTAGTTTCATGAGTAATAAATTTTTGATGTGGATATAAATTTGATTTTTTGCTTAAATCAGTGAGACTTTAATTTTGTGAAGCAAACATTTAGTCGAACTCCTGCCTGCCGCAGGCTGGAATCCCGAGTTTAGTCGAGGAATCTCCAGAGTTATACTTGTCTGCCGACAGGCAGGTTCCCCGCCGCTTGTATTCTATTTTTAAATCAGTATATCTTTAACGATTGCTTGTAACGGTTTTAATATTGTGCATTTGGCATTTCAACGCTCATATTTTTCAAGTTACAAAAAAGTTGAAGCGGGCTACAACCCTTGAATTTACTACTGTCTCGGCTATTATATTTACACATTTTTAGGCACTGGCATTCTTTGTTTTTAATTATATTTTCTTTCAAATTTGCTACATTTTTCATTTTATTCTATGCATTGGCAAGACATACTCTTTTGAAATTTTTGTGCTGAGCTATGGCTCATGTAAATTGCAAATGTGTATGGTTTATGGGTTGGTATTTAATCCAGTTTTTAATATTTCTTTTACTACTCCAAACATCATCGCTGAAAAGTCTTCT
>CAYOKJ010000056.1:0-19411 GCA_964404485.1 uncultured Bacteroidales bacterium
ATTCCGGCATTATAAAGAAGCTCAGCTATTTCATCCCAGTCTTTCTCAATTTTTCTTCTACCTGCGTTAGGATTAACGATTATGAGCCATTTTTTTATTTGTGAAATATTACTATTTTTTTCCAAATTTACTCCCGTTTTTTATTTAAATTCTTTAGTTTTAAATATTTCAAATATGTTGTTCTGGCAGTGAGTTTACAAATTATGTATCCTGATCTGCCATCCAGAAATCCACAAAAAATGAAATAATTTCTAATAAATTTTAATAATGTAGAAAATATTATTTTAAAAATATTAGCTTTTTTGCCTTTTTCATATAATGCTTTTGCAGCAATATCCGAAAAGTCTTGTACTCTTTTCAAGTGCTCTTCAATATTATAATATGAGTAATGAAGAATATTACCTTTAAGATGAACTGCATTTGTTTTTATATTTTGAACAAATTTATCATGAGGATTAATCCCACCCCATTTGCCTGTGCTTTTTTTAAATAAACGAAGTTTTTTATCAGGGTACCATCCACTATGCTTTATCCATTTCCCGCAGTAATTAGTAAAACGGTTCATGGTGTATGCATCATTTTTGAAATTCTTTTTTTCTTCTAAAATTGATTTTATTAATTCTTCTGATAAAGATTCATCGGCATCAAGCGAAAGAATAAAATTAAATTTTGCATATTGAAGAACATAATTTTTTTGTTCTATGTATCCAAGGAATTTTTGCTTAAAAAAACGAACATTATAATTTTTACATATTTCTTCTGTTCTATCAGTCGAAAAAGAGTCAACTACCACAATTTCATCAGCAACATCATTTAACGAATCCAAACATCTTCTAATGTTTTTTTCTTCATTAAATGTGATTATTAAAACTGATAATTTTTCCATGATAAAACTTTCAGAATGTCCAAAAGTACGGAAAAATAATTATTCTGTGGTTTTATCAACCAGCTTACTTATAATGATAAAATGCTTAAATGTCTAAATATTTTAGCACACGTTTCTACGGATTTATATTTATATTTGTAGGAAAATGCTATAAGCATCTATTTTATTAAAAATAATGTATTATAAATCAGCAAATAAAAAATATATTACAACGGGTAAAGTAGAAATATAAGGCATTATTAGTGTGTGTTTGGAAGTTGGCACCAATTTAAAAGAAGACAATGCGAATAAAAATATTGATATTACTTATTTTGATTCCTGCTATTTTAAAAAGTCAAGTAATTAAAAGAATGATTGGTGTAGGCTTAAACCTACCTTCATTGATTGGTAATACAATAGCATTTGATGGAGAATTGACTCAAAATAGATTGTTTTTATACACAATTGGACTTGGCGGTATGCTGAATAATAAGCTTCAAGGA
This sequence comes from uncultured Bacteroidales bacterium, assembly GCA_964404485.1. Taxonomy (GTDB): domain Bacteria; phylum Bacteroidota; class Bacteroidia; order Bacteroidales; family JAIORY01; genus JAIORY01. The sequence goes on from CAYOKJ010000056.1 coordinate 1,369, forward strand.
ACATATACAAAAATAGGAGAAGCAACCTATAACCATGAAAATTCAGGTGTGTATTCATCATTTGGAATAAGATATACTCCAAGAAAAGAATTTAATAATATCTACTTTTTTGTTGGAGCAAAACTATTAGGTGGTTACTTTAAACAGTCGGCGAGTTACGAAGAACCATTTGAAGATTGGTTTCGAGATGGAGAAATTCCTGATGATTTTTATTTTAGTGGAAATAGAGTATATTCAAAAGGATTTTTTACCGCCTTTGCAGTTGAATCTGGAATGAATATTATAATAATAGGTAATTTTCATGCAGAAGTTGGATTGCAATATGGACATCATTTCTATACAACTAAAAAGCAAGTAAGTAATATTTCATCAATATTACCTGGACTTGGTTCTATGAATTTTGTTGGGATATTTAAACTCAAATATGTTATTAAAAAAAATATTGAGTAATAGGTTTTATCATTACTCAATATTCTTTTTAATTCAATAAATTTAATGCTTTAAAAAACAACATCAAACTATTTCTTTTTCCAAACCCATTCCAGAGCTTTTATTCTTGGGTCACATCCATCAGTTTTTGCAATAACTGCCAGTTTATTTCCTTCAACAGTTAAGTAATATTCTCCAATCGAACTACAATCCGGATCGTTTGTAATACTCATAATGTTTTCAGAAATTGTAAATTCAGCATGTGAACTTATATGACCTTCAACAGTATCGAGTAAAATCCAATCATAAGAATTATCTTCGTTAAACTTTAATTCAATATTATATTGTTGGCCTAAATCATCAAATTGTAAAACTGTCCAGGATCCGTAAAAATCCGGAGTTTCTATATCACTATCTTTATTACATGAGTTAAAAACCAATGCTAATGAAATAATTACAAATAAAGGAATCAATATACGTTTCATACCTAAATTATTTAATAACATTAAGTTGTTTTCCAACCTTAGTAAATGCAGCGATACATTTATCTAGATGTTCAACTTCGTGTCCTGCAGAAAGCTGAACCCTGATTCTTGCTTGGTCTTTAGGAACAACAGGGTAATAAAATCCAATTACATAGATTCCTTCCTTGAGAAGTTCGGCAGCCATTTCCTGAGAAAGTTTAGCATCATAAAGCATAACTGCACAGATAGCAGATTTTGTAGGTTTAATATCAAAGCCGGCAGCGTTCATTTTTTCTACAAAATATTTAGTATTTGAATGTAGCTTTTCTTGCAATTCTGATGTTTCTGCCATCATATCAAACATTTCGATACCTGCACTTGCAACCATCGGAGGAATTGAGTTTGAGAATAAATATGGTCGAGAGCGTTGACGCAAGATTTCTATGATTTCTTTTTTACCGGTTGTAAATCCGCCAATAGCACCACCAAAAGCTTTTCCGAGAGTTCCTGTAATAATATCAATTTCGCCACGGACATTAAATAGTTCAGTAACACCGCGCCCTGTTTCACCAACAACACCTGCTGAGTGACATTCGTCAATCATAATCATGGCATCATATTTTTTTGCTAATTCATTGATTTTGTCCAGTGGAGCTACATTTCCGTCCATTGAAAAAACTCCGTCAGTAACAATAAGTCTAAAGCGTTGAGCTTGAGCTTCAATAAGTTTAGCTTCAAGGTCAGCCACATCAGCATTAGCATAACGATATCTTTGTGCTTTGCATAAACGAACACCATCAATTATAGATGCGTGGTTTAATGAATCGGAAATAATTGCATCTTCAGCAGTAAGAAGAGGTTCAAAAAGACCTCCGTTAGCATCGAAACATGCCGCATAAAGTATTGAATCTTCAGTTCCGAAAAATTCTGCAATTTTTGCTTCAAGAGTTTTGTGTAAATCCTGAGTTCCACAGATAAAACGTACAGAAGACATTCCATAACCATGTGAATCCAGACCTCTTTTTGCAGCTTCTACAAGTCTTGGATGATTTGATAATCCAAGGTAGTTATTTGCACAGAAATTTAAAACTTTATCACCCGTGCTAACAGCAATATCAGCTTTTTGGGGTGTTGTAATAATACGTTCGCTTTTGTATAAGCCGGCTTCTTTGATATCGGCAATTTCTTTTTGTAAGTGTTCTTTAATTTTACCGTACATAATTTTTTTATTTTGAATGATTATTTTTTTTGCTTTCAGCGGGGCAAAGATAAAATAAAATGCTAATTATTCGTTAATTAATTAACAATAATTGTATTCAATGTTGAAGATAATTTGTTATTATTTTTGAAAAAAGTTTACTTTTGCTGCAAGTATTGTTAAATAATTAACACAAATTAAATAATCAGCTAATTAGTAAAACTTAAACAAATGAAAAAAATATTAGTTATTGGTTCAGTAGGACAAATAGGATCAGAACTTACAATGCGAATGCGTGAGATTTATGGTAATGATAATGTTGTTGCCGGATATCGTAGCACCCAACCAAGCGAAGAACTTGCTAATTCAGGCCCTCTTGAGAGAGTTGATGCAACTGATGTTGAAAGAATGCAGGAAATTGTAAAAAAACACAATATTGATGCAATCTTTAATTTGGCAGCTCTTTTATCAGCTGTAGCCGAAGAAAAACCACAAGCAGCATGGAATGTAGGAGTTAATGGTGTATACAATGTTTTGGAAATTGCCCGTAAAAACAAATGTGCTGTATTTTTCCCAAGCTCAATAGGTGCTTTTGGATCTTCTACACCACTTGACAACACCCCGCAAGATACGATACAACGTCCGGGAACTATGTATGGTGTTACAAAAGTTGCAGGCGAATTATTAAGCGATTATTATTTTAAACGTTTTGGTGTTGATACACGAGGACTTCGTTTTCCGGGAATTATTTCAAATCTTACATTGCCAGGAGGTGGTACAACAGATTATGCTGTTGAAATTTTTTATGATGCTATCAGAAAAAAAGAATTCACATGCCCTCTTGCTAAAGGAACTTTCCTTGATATGATGTATATGCCTGATGCTATTGATGCAGCTATAAACCTTATGGAAGCCGATGCTTCAAAACTAAAACACAGAAATGCTTTTAATGTTTCTGCAATGAGTTTTGATCCTGAAATTATTGCTAATGAAATCAAAAAGCATATTCCTGATTTTGTTATGAATTATGATGTTGATCCTGTTAAACAAGGTATTGCCGAATCATGGCCAAATAATATGGATGATTCTTCTGCAAGAGCAGAATGGGGATGGAATCCTAAATATACCCTTGACGTGATGACTAAAGATATGCTTAAAGTTATTGGCGAAAAACATAAAAATGGATTGATTTAAAAAAGTACTTAAAGTGAACTAATCCCGAAAACTTTCGGGATGGAGTGACTAAAGTTAATTAAGTATCACGTTCATTTACGAATGCTGATTTTTAAATTCAATCTTAAATCATTATTCGATATTCGATATTCTGTTTTTCATTCTTTTTGAATTTCGAACTCCGAACACCCCCTAAAGCTTTCGAGGTAACGATTTTTGATGAATTTTTTACTTGCAGTTTTTTTATAACTTTAGGCATTTTAGGCACTCCAAACTTTAGGAACTAATTAGTTATAGACCATTTTAGTCTATTGAAATATACAGGCAGTCAGGAAATTCTCTTGGCTGTCTTTTTTTTGTAATTTTGTAAAAAATAATATTTATGAAAATTGCTTCACTTGTTTCGGGAGGAGTTGATAGCTCAGTAACTGTTCATTTATTAAAAGAGCAAGCTTATGATCCAACTATTTTCTACATTAAAATAGGAATGGAAAATGAACCCGGTTATGTTGATTGCCCCGCTGAAGAAGATATTGAGATTACTTCTTACATCGCAAAAAAATATGGATGTAAATTTGAAATAGTTTCTTTACAAAAAGAATACTGGGAAAGGGTGATTGATTACACAATTCAATCTGTTAAAAAAGGACTCACTCCAAATCCTGATATTATGTGTAATAAACTGATTAAATTTGGGAGCTTTGAAGAAAAATACGGAAAAGATTTTGATAAAATCACAACCGGCCATTACGCAAGTATTATTGAAAAAGACAAGATAAATTACCTTGGAACTGCAACTGACAAAAGAAAAGACCAGACATATTTTCTCGGACAAATAAATCAAAAACAAGTAAATAAATTAATGTTTCCGATTGGAGGGCTTATTAAAAGTGAAGTTAGAGAAATAGCTGAGAAAATTAAACTTCCAAGTGCTCATCGGCCCGACAGCCAAGGGATTTGTTTTTTGGGTAAGATAAATTATAATGATTTTATTAAAAGATATATAGGCGAAAAAAAAGGCAAAATTATTGAATTTGAAACTGGTAAAATTCTTGGAACTCACAATGGTTATTGGTTTCACACAATTGGGCAACGACGTGGACTTGGATTGAGTCAGGGACCTTGGTTTGTTGTAAAGAAAGATACAAATGAAAATATCATTTATGCTTCACGTGGTTACGATCCTATTGCTCAGTATGAAGATAAAATACTACTTAATGATTTTAGTTTTATTAATGGCAAGCCTGATAAAGATTATTCAACAACTCAAAGAATAAAATTCAAAATTCGACATACTCCGGAGTTTACATCAGGTACAATGTTTAAAGAAAAAAATATTTATAAAATTAAATCAGATGAAAAAATTGCAGGTATAGCTGCTGGACAGTTTGCTGTGATTTATAATGATGAAGAAAGTATTTGTCTTGGAAGTGGGGTTATTTGTAATGACCTGAAAACAAGTGAATAATTAAAAAACACTAATACAATAAAACGCCACGAAGTGGCAATTTATTTCAACCCAATGGCAACGCCTTGGGTAATAAAAATCAAAATGTAATTATCACCCTGAAAGGGCAGTTTAATTTAAAAAACAAGCGATGGCGCAATCATTATCAAAACTATACGTACATATTATTTATCATATTAAAAACCCATTGACCAAAATACGCAAAGAAGACAAAAACCAATTGTTTGCCTATATCGGTTCAATTATTAAAGACAATGAATCAATTCCAATAAAAATAAATGGAGTTGAAGATCATATTCATATATTGTGTGTAATGTCGAAAAATATTACTCTTGCAAAATTAGTTGAAGAAATAAAAAGAAATAGTAGTAGATGGATAAAAACAAAAGATAAATATTACAAACAATTTGCATGGCAAGGAGGATACGGTGGTTTTTCGGTTAGTCCTTCATTACACGATAAAACTAAACGTTATATTGAAAATCAGGAAGAGCATCATAAAAAAATTAGTTTTAAAGAAGAATATTTGTTATTTTTGAAAGAATACGGAATTAAGTATAACGAACAATATTTATGGACAGATTAAAATATAAACTGCCCCTTCAGGGCGGATTTCTTCGATAAACATTATTATCCCGAGGCGTTGCCATCGGGCTGAATTTAATAGGGCTTTCAGCCCGAAAAATTAAATAAACAAATAACAAAAAAACCAAATAAAAATGCAAAAACAAATAATCTTATTAATCTCTTTATTTGCCATAATTACATCGGCAAATGCAATTAATTTCGAGGAATTCTTTCTTAACAAAACTATGCGTTTTGATTATTATCATACCGGAAATGCAACCGAAGAACACTTTGCTTTTGATGGAATTGTGAATGATGGGGTATGGCCCGGCAGCAAAACAAAATTGATTGACGAACTCCGATTAGGATACTATCTTTTCGAAATTATTGATCCTAAATCCAAAGAAATAATTTATTCACGAGGCTTTGCAAGTATCTACGGTGAATGGGAAACAACCCCCGATGCAAAAGAAAATTGGGGTGTTTTTCATGAATCGGTTCGTTTTCCGTGGCCAAAAAACGATGTAAACCTCATCATCTATAAAAGAAATCCTAAAAATACTTTTGATAAAATTTGGGAATATTTAATTGATGTTGACGCTTACAGAGTTAATCCTGCGGAGATAAAGGATTTTTATAATGTTTTTCCGGTTGTTGAAAATGGTGCTCCCGAAGATATGGTTGACATCGTTATTCTCGGCGAAGGATACACAAAAGACGGAATGGATAAATTCCATAAAGATGCAAAACGTTATGCTGATGTTTTGCTTGGAACCGAGCCTTTTGCTTCGCGAAAAGATAAATTTAATATTAATGCGGTTGAAACTCCTTCACCAAATAATGGAGTAAACCACCCTCATCAGGATATTTATAAAAGATCGGCACTTTCGGTAAGTTACGGTGCTTTTAATTCGGAACGTTATGCTCTTGCGTTTGATAATAAAAGAATTAGAAATGCAACGTCTGCTGTACCATACGAGTTTACCGTAATTTTAATGAATGATAGCATTTATGGTGGAGGCGGAATTTACCGTTTGTATATTACAGCTGCAGCTGATAATGCTTTTTATGATTATTTATTTGTTCATGAATTTGGCCATCATTTTGCAGGTCTTGCTGATGAATATTATACTTCTGCTACGGGCTACGAATTGAGTGAGGATTTGATCGAACCATGGGAACTTAATGTTACAACTAATCCTGATAAAGAAACTATTAAATGGAAGGATTTACTTACTGAAAACACACCGGTACCTACTCCATGGGAAAAAGAAAAATACGATAAATACAGTATCGAAATTCAAAAGAAAAGAAGAGAAATGCGAAATGCAAAAACTCCTGAAAATGTGATGGAAAAGTTTTTTTTCGACAAAAGAAAATGGGATAATGACTTGCTTAGAAATATGAAATATTCCGATTGCGTTGGGGCTTTTGAAGGAGCAATGTACATGGCTGAGGGGATGTATCGCTCGGCCGCAAATTGTATTATGTTTACAAGATATGATGAATTTTGCCCTGCTTGTCAGAGAGCAATAAATTTGGTTATTGATCAATATACGAAATAAAGTACTTGGTGTACTTGGAGCCCCGAAGCAAAACTTCGAGGATGATCAGGCAAAGCCCGATATTTGGAGTGATTAAAGTTTATGAATTCAATCTTAAATCAGTGAGACTTTAATTTTGTGAAGCAAAATTATTTAGTCGAACTGATCCCGAGTTTAGTCGAGGGATCTCCAGGGTTATATTCCCCGCCGCTTGTATTCTATGATAAAACAAAGTGAAATAAACAAAAGTTATTAACATTTCATGCTGCGTATTTCATAATATCAACATAAGGTGTTTGTCTCTCAACAACAGCAAATATTCTTGATAATAATTTATTTCGTATAATATTAATTGTGCTCATTTTATTCTTGCCTTCCTCTAATCTTCTGGTATAATACACTTTCATTTCCGGACTATGCTGAATAGCTGATTTTGCACATAAGTCAAATAAACTTTTAATCTTTTTATTTGCCAAATTACTTACTTTGGTTCTTCCTCTTATGCTTGTTCCTGATGCATTTGGAAATGGTGCAATGCCACAATAGGAAGCAAATTTTCTCCATGTTTTAAATCTGGTAAAACCATGAGTATAGGCAATTACAAAAAGAGCAGTTTGGGTTCCAATTCCTTTTATACCAGTAATCAATTTGAATTGATTACTAAGTTGCTCATCACTGCTAATTATCTCTTGTATTTCTATTTCCAGTACCTTAATTTGTTTTGATAAATGCTTAATGATTTTTTCTTGGGTATATAGTATTACTTCATTTTTATTTTTGACTAGTACTCGTTTTTGTTCATTTAAACTCGTTATATAACCAGCTCTTTGTTTTACTATACGATCTCTTAATGAAAGCAAGGTTTTTAGTGACCGTATCTGTTCTGTAGGCAATACGGTCAGTTCAATTTCATCCCTTAATCGATAGGCATACAGTGCTATTTTGGTGGCATCTACTTTATCATTTTTTCCTCTTGCAATCCCTAATGATCTTTTAATTTCAAGTCCAGGAATTAATGAGAAAGGAACTTCTTTATCTGTTAAATAAACAGATAGTTGATGTGAATACAATCCCGTATGCTCAAAAACAAATAGTATGTTTTCTTTCGAAAATGAACTGTTTTTGTATACCCATTTAAGCATCGTTACAAATCCTTTATTTGAGTTTTCAAATTGCTGATAAAATTGCGTACTGTGAATTCGAACATCAAAATTTAATTTACTAATGTCAATGCCAATAGTGTCTAATATTTTCATAATTTTGTATTTGTTATGGTTACTTTGACTAAAACCTTTATTAGGTAAGAAATGGTATTCTATTTGGTCCTTTGTAACCTGATTAGAAAGAATGGGGACTAATACAAGCGATAGATCTTTAAAGTCTGTGCGGCAAGAAAGTTCACCCCATTCTTTTTTAATATATTTATTAACAAAGTTATACTTATCAACAAAGAAAAAAAGCAGCAAAAAAAGAAATTCCATCATCATAATCATTATTCTTTTATATTGTTTTTCTTCTTTAAACATTATTTTGTAAATCTAAAGGCGGCAGGGAGCACCATTCATTATTCGTTAATCGAAATTCGATATTCAATTCTTTTTTTTGAATGTCGAACTCCGAACTCCGAACACCGATTAACGATTTATGATTTTTTATACATAACTTTAGAAAAATATTAAAAACCAAAACATGGAAAATTTCACCTCATACAACCCGACCAAATTACATTTTGGGAAAAATGTAACAGACAATTTAGGAAAGACAATTGCAAAATTTGGCAAAAGAGTTTTGCTGGTTTATGGTGGTGGATCAATAAAAAATAATGGTATTTATGATAAAATAATTTATCAACTGAAAAGTATTGATGCGGAAGTTTTTGAATATTCAGGAATAAAACCAAATCCGGTTTATGAAGATGTTGATGCAGCTGCAAAACTTGGCAAGGAAAATAATGTTGATGCTATTCTTGCTGTTGGTGGAGGAAGTGTTATTGATTCGGCAAAGATAATTTCGATTACAATTAATGTTAATTATTCCTCTTGGGATTTTTATAAAGGAAAAGCTGAACCAAAAACTTCAATTCCTTTGATTTCTGTTCTTACTCTTGCTGCAACAGGTTCTGAGATGAATCCCTTTGCTGTTCTACAAAATAACAAGACAAAGGAAAAATTTGGCTGGGGACATTATTTGCTTTTCAACAAACATTCGTTTCTCGACCCTGAATTTACTTTTTCTGTTCCTCGAAACCAAACTGCTTATGGAATTGTTGATCTGATTGCTCATTCTCTCGAAGCTTATTTTGGAGCCGGAGAAGCTACTTTATCCGACAGATTTATTTTTTCTATAATAAAGGAAGCAATTGAATATGGACCAAAACTTCTTGACAATCCGGGAAATTATGAGCTTAGGGCAAAAATCATGTATGCTGCTACAGCAGCTCTTAACGGATTAACATTTCTTGGTAAAGAATCAGGTGACTGGGGAGTACATTCTCTGGGACACGTGCTTTCACTTTTGTATGATATTCCGCATGGTGCTTCGCTTTCGATAGCTTATCCCGCATGGATGAAACACTTTTCTAATACTATCCCCGAAAGGATTATTGAATTAGGCAAAAATGTTTTTAATACTGATACTACAGAAAAAACCATTTCTGCTTTTGAGTCATTTTTCAAATTATTAGATTGCCCGATACTTTGTCAGGAAATAGGAATAACTGTAGACAAAAAACCTGAGATCATTAAAAATATGATAACTAATAATGTCTCTGGTGCTAATCTAAAAATGAATAAAGAAGATTGCAAAAAAATCGCGGAGTTGTTTTTTTAAATCAGTGAGACTTTAATTTTGTGAAGCAAAATTATTTAGTCGAACTGATCCCGAGCGTAGCCGAGGGATCTCCGGGGTTATACCTGCCTGCCGGCAGGCAGGTTCCCCACCGCTTGCGACGGGGAGCTTCATTAATATTTTATCAGACTATTCGTCTTCATTTTGTGCTTCTCTGTATTCTTTAAGAAGTTTTTCCTGAACATCATTTGGAACAGGAGTATACTCAGCAAATTTAATACTGTAAGTTGCTCTTCCGCTTGTTAATGAACTTAACGCGGTTGAGTATCTGCTGATTTCTGCAAGGGGAATTCTTGCTTTGATACTTCCACCTTCCATTCCCATAATAATTGCACGACGTCCCTGTAAATCGGTCATAACGCCACCCATTTTATCTTCAGGTACGATTACTTCAAGATCGTAAACTGGTTCTAAGATTTTTGGACCTGCTTCTTTAAAAGCAAGGCTGAAAGCATGTTTTCCGGCTAATTTAAAAGAAATTTCATTTGAATCGACAGGATGCATTTTACCATCATAAACACAAACTCTTATATCACGAGCATAAGAACCGGTTAATGGACCTTCTTCTAATTTTTCCATCACGCCTTTAAGTACAGCAGGTAAATATCTGGTTTCGATAGCACCTCCAACTATACAATTATAAAACATAAGTTTTCCACCCCATTCAAGATCAATTTCGTTTACGCCTCTAACATTTATTTTTACATCAGATGGGCTTTTATTAATAGTAAATGGTTGTACTGAAGTTTTTCTTATTGTTTGTTTAACATGATAAGTAGTTGGAGCCGGCATTCCTTCTACATAAGGTTCAATAACCATGTAAATTTCACCAAATTGACCAGCACCACCTGATTGTTTTTTGTGTTGATAACTCGACTGTGAAACTTTTGTTATTGTTTCACGATATTGAATTTTTGGAGTTATAAAATCAACCGGAACATTTTCAAGATTTTCAAGATGCCATTTTACAATATTTAAATGTAATTCGCCATTACCCTCAACAATAATTTGTTTTAATTCTTTAAAGAATCCTGAATGAATAGTTGGATCCATTTTTTTGAGTTCATTTAGAACAAGGCCAAGTTTTTCATCATCAGATGAATTTTTAGCTTTCATAGCAATACGAAACTTAGGTGCAGGAAATACAATAGGTTCGATTAACTGATCAGAAATACTTGTTGCATTAAGTGTGTTGTTAGTGTGAGTATTTTTAAGTTTAATGGTAGCTCCAATATCACCAGATACTATTTTTTCAATTTTTTCGCGATTTTTTCCTGCAAAAGCAAATATTTGTGAGATTCTTTCTTTTGTGCTGGTGTTAGGATTAAACATGTCAATGCTTTCTACAATTTCACCTGAGTAAACTTTAAAGAACGAAACTTCACCAAGATGTGGTTCAATAGAGGTTTTAAAAACTAATGCCGAAGCCGGATCATCTGTTTTAAAGCTTAGTTCTTTACCTTCTGTGGTTTTAATTGCCGGAACTTCATCAGGAGCAGGAGCATTATTTCCAATGAATTCGAGAAGACGCCCAACGCCCATATTGTGTTTTGCATTTATACAAAGAACAGGGAAAATACCTCTTGTTTTTATACCGATTTTTAATCCTTGTTGAATTTCTGTTTCTTTAAGAGTACCGTTTTCGAAGAATAATTCCATAAGCTCTTCGTCATTTGCAGCTAAATCTTCAATCATTGTTGACTGCATTTCTTCGGCTTTTGCTTTTTGATCTTCCGGAATATCTGTAATTTCAGGTTTTCCTCCTTCTTCAGAATATTTGTACATTTTCATTTGCACAAGATCAATAATAGAATTAAATCCTAAACCTGAATTAACAGGATATTGAAAAACAGTAACACCACCACCAAAAATTGCTTTTAACTGAGAAACAGTTTCATCAAAATTTGAGTTCTCGTGTTCTAAATGATTTGCAACAAATATTACAGGAATTTCGTTGCTTTTTGCATGTCTCCAAGTAATTTCTGTACCAACCTCAACACCATTTTGAGAATTTACAACCATAATGGAAGTATCTGCAACTCTTAATGAAGAAACAACATCTCCAATAAAATCATCAAAACCAGGTGTATCAATTATATTAATTTTTTTGTTATTATATTCAGTGTATAATACACTTGAATAAATTGAATTTTGACGTTCAAGTTCTATTTTTTTGTTGTCAGAAACAGTATTTTTATCGTCAACCGAACCTCTTCTGTTTATTATTCCGCCTTCAAAAAGCATGCATTCGGTAAGAGTTGTTTTACCTGATTTGGAATTCCCGATAAGAGCAATATTTCTAATGTCTTTTGTTTGATATACCTTCATCTTTTGTGTTTTGTATTTTAATTATTTACCTATACCTGTACGTAACAGAATTGGATAATTTTCAGTTCTATTTTGTACCGCATTACTAATTCTAATCAGTTTTCCCCGATAGCTATCGGGTTTGCAAAACTTTTGAGAATTAGTATATTTACCCGAAAATGAGTGCAAAAGTATAAAACTTTGATTAAAATCAAAATAGAAATTTGATTATTTGTGGAAAAAATACAAGGATAGGGGGAATATGAGGAATATGGGAAATAATTCATTACTCCAATATTAATCTATAAAGTCTAAGCTATTATAAAAAAGTATAGGACATGGGGCAATGAGCTTAGAGTAAAACAAATAACATAATAAACAAGCTATAAGTTGAAATTATAAATACACAAACAAAATATTACCAAAATTATTTGCAAAATCAACTAAAAAGTATTATATTTCGCAGCAATTCAATTTAATTATCACCAATTAAATCACTAAGTTATGAAAACACACAAAAAAATTATTCTAAATTCTATTTGCTTTTTTATTTTTGCAAGTTCTTATTGTCAGATTGAAGAATTCCCTGACGAGAAATCAATTAAAGATTATAAGATGTTACATGATTTATCACCATCAACAGGAATACCACCATTTCCATATCAAACTGATTGGGATACTGTTTTTGTTGATAATTTTGATGATGTTTCTTCATTAGATAACTGGACACCAAAAGAAAATCCTCGTGGACACCAATTATGTTTATTTCAGGACAGCGTACGAAATATCAGTATAAATACAACAGAAGAAAAATTATATATAACACCAGTAAAAGAAAATGTTATATATAGTCTGTGGGGGGGTAATTATCAAAAACAATATTATTACACATCAGGTGAGTTGATAAGTAATGCTGAATTTCGTTTTGGTTATTTTGAAATAAGATGTAAAATGCCAACATTTAAAGGAGCACATCCTGCTTTTTGGTTACTTAGCGATCCACAAGTAGTAGGAGATAAAGTTGATGCTTTGGAGTTAGACATATTTGAAGCAGCCTCATCAAATATTATGGAAACAAGAAGGAATTCATTTACTGTAAATTATATGCAATATATTAATGAAAGTAGGGACAACGGTCTGGGTTTTTTTGTAAATAATGACGAACCAACTAATTCTTTGTCCGATAAATTTTATACTTATGCTTTGGAATGGACACCTAATGAATTAACTTATTATCTTGATAATAGAATAATTTATAGAGTACCAATAGATACAAATAACTCTGCTTCAATAATTAAGAATATGTATCCATGTCATATTAGGATTTGTACGGAAATTGATTGGTGGAATCCTCCTAATGAAGATACTCAACTCGAACCTTTTATAATAGATTATATCAGGGTATATCAGAAAGATTCATACATTCCTAAACCTGAAATTAATGGTAATGAAATTGTTACTTATGTCTGGAACACATATTCTGTAGAAAATCCTAATCCTAATAGTACATATACATGGGAAATTGATGAAAATGGAGAATTGAATAATATTAACCCTGACTCTGTTCAAGCACGTATAAAATCTAATTCAACTACTGCTGTTTTAACCTTAAAAGAAGAGTTATACGGTAACATTGCAACAAATCAGAAAATTATTACAAATAGATTACCTACTGAATTTCGTGCAGCAGTGAATTACTGGGTGTGTAATAATCCATCCACTCAATTAGAATTACAACACAATGATCAAAACAATTTACCTTTTGATACTACTAATCTAATTAATAAATTTGAATTATTCGAAGCTGATATATTGGGAGACAAAAAAAACGATAATCCTATTTATACAAGTCAAAGTAATAAGATTGATTCAATTTTCAAAATCAATGATCATGTAATCCCTGATTCTACTTATGTAGTAGAACATGAATTATCATCAGACCAATATTATTCAAAAAGCAGAAGAATAGTTTATCCTACATTAAACTCTGCTTTTTGCCCCATTGTTTGGGATAAAAATGACCCAAAAAATATTTGGGCAAAAGGTATTGGAAGGCTTGTTAATAGTTTATGGAAATTATATCAATGTAATTTAACAGGTAATGAGGACTCTCTCATTTATCAAGTTGATATTCCTCCATCACCGCCTTCTGTTCCTCATTTGGATTTTTGTTATTATCTTGATAATCAGGAAAGTGATTATTATTATTTAGATCATACAACTTATATGGAAAACAACGACTGTTTTCCCGATAAGACCAGAAGAATGTATTTTTATACAAAAGATAAGGAAAATATTGATCCTGATAATATCAATTGTTATATTCCTTTCAGAAAATATCCTTATATTTTATTGAAAGAAAATTCAGTTACTGTAATGTGGCAATTATATAGTAATTTGAATTGTACCTTCTATTATAAAAAATCAATTGATCCTGAATTTATTGAAATACAAGTTAATGATCCATATACTAATTACTTTTTATATAAATATGAACTTACAAATCTTGATCCCGATGTTTTATATGATTTTAAGGTAGTTGTTAGTGACACATATCCCTGTGAAAAAACAGGTTCATTTATCAGCCCACCTGATTCTACAGAAACACAAATAAGCTTTTACGGATATGGCGATACACGTGGTAGCGCAGATGGTGGAGAACCTCCTTTTCATGATGAAGTATGTTATAAAGTAGTTGATGAAATTAATAATGACCCGACATCACAAACTCTAATAATTCATTCCGGTGATTGGAACTACACTGATTCGGAAGAAATGTGGGATGCTCAATATTTCCTTAAAGATGATGATAATGCTGTGGAATTAAGGACTAAAATCGGTGTTGTAGGTTGTATAGGCAATCATGAAGGAGGAAATTGTGGTACTAATGCTCCAAACTTTAGAAAATACTGGTCTTATGATTATCCTGATGCAGAACCTAATTTTTGGCATTCCTTTGATTACGGCCCGGTTCATTTCTGTTTTGCTGATCAACGCTGGCAACATCAAACATTGGGAAACCCCGAAATACAAAAAGATTGGATAAAAAACGATCTTAAAGAAAGTAATAAATCCTGGAAAGTATTAGTTTTTCACCCTCCTGTTTATACTTGTACGCAAGATCCCAACGATTACAATTCTGAAATAGATTTTTTTGACGAAATATTAAATGATCCTGAAAAATATGGAGTTAACATGGTTTTAAACGGACATGTACACAAATACTCTGACTGGCTGGTTAATGGCGTACATCACCTTACTCTTGGAGGAGGAGGTGCTCCCAGAGACGAAGAAGATGTAATTGAAGATAATGACCCAAATAATCCTAATATTGTAAGATATCAGACAAACTGGCATTTTGCAAAGTTTGAAGTTAATAATGATTATATTAAAGTAAAAGTTCCATATTGTACGGATGATACAAGCAGCTGGGATATTTTGGATGAATTTATTATTCCTCACTCATTTATTATAGATTCAGGCGAGAATATTGTATGGGAAGACCATGCTTGCCATTACTATGCCGACAGTATAAGGGTTAAAACAGGTGGCGTTCTTACAATAAAAGGAGATGTTGAATTCCAGCGTGATGGCGGAATTATTGTTGAACCGGGCGGCAAGCTAATAGTAGATAACGCCTTATTAACCTGCCTTGGCGATTACAATGATGATGAATCGTACTGGCAGGGAATACAGGTTTGGGGCAATAGCTCTACTCATCAATGGCCTGATACCAGCGGAATTTGCCGACAAGGTTATCTCGAATTGCACAATGCAACAATTGAAAATGCTGTTACAGCTGTTGACTTATGGAGACCCAACTATTGGAGCAAAACAGGTGGAATTGTTTATGCTTATAATACAACTTTCCGTAACAATGCAAAATCGATTCATGCTTTGTATTATAAAAACTACCTTCCTTACGATACTACTCAGGAAATGAATTACAGAGGCTACTTTAAAGATTGTACTTTTGAAATTGACACAAACTATTCCGGCGAATACAAATTTTATAAACACGTTGACCTATTCGATGTAAAAGGAATTAAATTTAATGCCTGTAACTTTACCTTAGCCGATGTTGAAGGAGTTTCGCAATGGAGCAGCGGTATTGCCGCTTACGATGCGGGATTTAGTGTCTATCCTGTGTGTAACTCAAGCACACAACCATGTTCAGATTACGACAGTTGCTATTTTAATGGTTTTAAACATGCAATATTTGCTATTACCAATGGTTCTACAATAAATAGTTTTAGTGTTAACCGTGCCCGCTTTGTAAACAACGCTTGCGGTGTAAAAATAATGGGAGTACACAATGCAATTATTTTGCGCTCCGATTTTGAAATTGGATTTAACAGCAACAGCAAGGAATATAAAGCTTGTGACGGTTACTACAATTCTTATGGAATTATATTAGACAATGCAAGTGGTTTTGCTATTGAAGAAAACAATTTTACCAAATATACCGGTGCACCGATCGGAAATTATATCGGCATAATTATTAACAATACACAAGCTGCTGACGAAGTATATAGAAACACCTTTGATGGTGTAAGCTATGCCAATTTCGCACAAGGGAAAAATTGGTTTGAACAATTCTTTTGGGAAGGTCTTGCCTATTTCTGCAACGAAAATACAGACAATTATTCGGATTTTTATGTGTCACCAGATCCAAATAATCCATCAGGTATTCAGTTAAATCAAGGCGATGATGAAAATGTAACAGGTAATAAATTTTCACAAACAGATGTTACATGGCATTTTTATAATGGCGGTGATCATCGTATAGATTATTATTATTGTGATTATTGCGCTAATGAAAATCCCGATTCTACTAAAATTTATCAGCTAAACAAAATAGATAAAAAATTTAATAATTCCTGTCCTTCACATTACGGAGGCGGTAGTTCAGGCTCTGTAAGAGAACTCGTTCTGAGCCCTCAACAAAAACTGCAAGCCGAGCAAGAATTTGCTTTAAGGTTATCGGATTATAATAGTGTAAAAGCCCTTTATGATAACTTTATCGACGGAGGCAATACCAATTCCGAACTATCAGACATACAAACGGCACAGTCCAATGATATGTGGGCATTGAAAACACAGTTGCTTGGCGACTCACCCCATTTATCAATGGAAGTATTAAAAGCTGCTGCTGACAAAACCGATGTTTTCCCCGAATCGGTTGTATTTGACATTATGGCTGCCAATCCTGATGAGCTTAAAAAAGAAGAACTGATAAAATTTTTAGAAGATAAGGAAAATCCGCTTCCTGTTTATATGATTGATATTTTGCGCCAGGTAGCAAATGGTATAACTTATAAAACAGTACTGCAACAGCAAATGTCACGTTACAATCGAAACAAAACAAGAGCTGCTTACGATATTATCCGTAGTAATCTGAATGATTCAATAACTGATTTTAACGAATTGCGTAACTGGCTCGATAATATTGGTGGTATAAGAGCCGATGAGCAGATTATTGCAAGTTATATACAGGAAGGCAATTATACCGATGCTTTATCCCTTGCAAACATGCTGCCTGCATTGTATGATATGGAAGGTGATGAGTTAACAGAACATAATTATTATATGGATATACTGACCCTTCATTTTAATTTGCAACAGCAAGACAGGAATATTTTAAACTTAGACAGCACCGAAGTAGCCGGTCTTATTCCAATAGCCGAAAACAGCAACGGTACAGCAGGTGTGCAGGCAAGAAACATACTGGAGTATGGCTATGATTATAATTATTTTAGCTGTCCCAATATAAACGGAAGCGCAAGCTATAAAAACAGCAATTTTAATATGGAAGATTTTATCCGTATTTATGGTATTGAAATTACTGTTAAGCCAAATCCTGCAAGAGAATGGACAACATTCAACTATCAATTACCTGATGATATAAGTAAAGGAGTGATTAAAATTATTGATGTATATGGTAAATTAATTGAAATATTTACTATTACCGGTAAACAGGGACAAAAAGTTTGGGATACAAGGAATGTTAATTCAGGTATATATTATTATACATTAAATGTTTCCG
>CAYOKJ010000057.1:0-14258 GCA_964404485.1 uncultured Bacteroidales bacterium
AAACTATAACAACTGGTAACATATTTTTGTCTATTTGAATGACAAGATACAAAAAAAATTGATTTCTGGATTTTACTAATTTTATGATTTTATTGTTCTGATAAGAGTAATCAATTATTACAAGCACTTATTTTTTAAGTTCCTGAATAACAGATATTGGATCATCGGAAGAGAAAACTGTATTTCCGGCTACGAGGACATCTGCACCTGCATTAAATAACTTTGAAGCATTATCAAGATTAACTCCACCATCAATCTCAATAAGTGTATTTGTGTTTTTTGAAAGAATAATATTTTTTAACTTTTTGATTTTATCATAAGTGTTTTCAATGAATTTTTGTCCTCCAAAACCTGGATTTACCGACATGATTAAAATCATATCAACATGGCAAATAATATCTTCGAGAAGAGAAATGTTTGTGTGGGGATTAATTGCAACACCGGCTTTTACGCCCATATCTTTTAATACCTGAATTGATCTATGCAAATGATTACTTGCCTCATAATGAAAACTGATTATATCTGCTCCAGCATTTTTAAAATCAGAAAAATATCTTTCAGGCTTGCTTATCATCAAATGGACATCAAGCGGTTTTTTAGCATATTTTTTAATAGCACGGACAACCGGAATGCCAAAAGAAATATTTGGGACAAAAACTCCATCCATAATATCAAGGTGAAACCAATCTGCATTACTATTGTTAATCATTTCGATGTCTTTTTTTAGATTCGAAAAATCTGCTGATAATAGGGAAGGGGCTATTAATTGGTTCATGATTGTTTATTTGTTGTTTAATGACAAAAGTATGATTTTTTTGATTATCGAATAAATAGAGTTTGTCAATAAAGTCTGTAAGTTAAACTAAATATTTAAAATCAAAAATAACAAACACCAAATAGTTATAAAAAACCCCCTTAAAAATCATCTCATTAAGGGGGGTAAAATGTGTATGTGTTTTTAAACCGAACTTATTTATTGATTGTCCCGAGGTATTAAAACCTTTCTGGATAATTTCAATTTTCCTGTTCTTTGATCTTTTCCAATAAGTTTAACTTCAATTTCTTCACCTTCTTTAAGAATACTGCTTACATCTTTAAGATGCGACCATGTAATTTCAGAAATATGAAGTAATGCTTCTTTTCCGGGCAAAAATTCTACAAATGCACCAAAGTCAACAATTTTTTTAACTTTTCCTTGGTAAACTTTTCCAATTTCAGGAACAGCTGTAATATTTTTAATTATTTCTTTTGCAGCTTCAATTGATGCTTTGTCATTAGAAACAATATCAATAATTCCAAATTCTCCTTCTTCTTCAATAGAAATAGTTGTTCCGGTTTCTCTTTGCATTTCCTGAATAACTTTTCCACCAGGTCCTATAATTGCTCCGATAAATTCTTTATCGATAGTTATTTTCTCAATACGTGGAACGTGTGGTTTGTAATCTTCATTTGGTTCGGTAATTGTTTTAGCCATCTCGCCAAGAATATGAAGCCTTCCTTTTCTTGCTTGTTCAAGAGCTTCTTCAAGAATCTGATAAGGTAAACCATCAACTTTGATGTCCATCTGACAAGCTGTAATTCCGTCAACAGTACCAGTTACTTTAAAATCCATATCACCTAAGTGATCTTCATCTCCAAGAATATCTGAAAGGACAGCATATTTTTTGTTTCCCGGTTCAGTAATTAATCCCATTGCAATTCCTGAAACAGGTTTTGAAATTTTAACACCAGCATCCATAAGTGCTAATGTACCACCACAAACTGTTGCCATTGATGATGATCCGTTTGATTCGAGGATGTCAGAAACAATACGAATTGTATAAGGGTTTTCAGGAATTCCAGGTAATACTTGTTTGATTGCTCTCCATGCAAGATTTCCGTGTCCGATTTCCCGTCTGCTGGTTCCTCTCATTGGACGTGCTTCGCCTGTAGAGAATGGAGGGAAATTGTAATGAAGTAAGAAATTGCTTGTTCCTTCAAATACTGCTCCATCAATCATTTGCTGATCCATTTTAGAACCAAGAGTAACTGTAACCAAAGATTGTGTTTCGCCACGTGTAAAAACTGCTGAACCGTGTGCTGACGGTAAATAATCAATTTCTGACCAGATTGGACGGATTTCATCAAGTTTTCTACCATCAAGTCTAATTCTTTGCTCAAGAATGCAATTTCTTACAGCTTCTTTTTCAACATCATGATAATAACGATTAATCATTGATTCTTTTTCTTCGAGTTCTTCTTCAGAAAAAGTTTCTTTAAATTCTGTCTTTATAGCTTCAAAAGCATCGCTTCTTTCGTGTTTGTTTGTGTTGCCTGAACTTGCAATTTTAAAAGCTTTGTCGTAAGTGGCACTGAAAACCTGTTTTTTTAGATCTTCATCTTTTGCTTCGTGACAATATTCCCTTTTAATTTTTGATTTTTCAACCATGTCAGCAAGGTCTAACTGAAGTTGACATTGATCTTTAATTGCTTCATGTGCAACTTTAATAGCCTCAAGCATTACTGCTTCAGAAACTTCCTTCATTGCGCCTTCTACCATTAGAATATTTTCCATGGAAGCAGCAACGATAAGGTCGAGTTCTGCATTTTCTATTTGAGAAATAGAAGGATTTATGATAAACTCATTATCCAGTTTGATAACTCTGGCTTCGGAAATTGGTCCGTTGAAAGGTATGTCGGAAACTGAAAGAGCAGCAGAAGCAGCAAGAGCAGCAAGTGCATCAGGTGATGCATCTTTTTCAGCTGAAAGTAATGTAATCAGCATTTGAGTTTCTGAGTGATAGTCCTCAGGAAATAATGGACGTAAAGCTCTGTCAACTAACCTTGAGATTAAAATCTCATATTCTGAAGGACGTGCTTCGCGTTTAAAAAAACCACCGGGAAATTTTCCTGTGGATGCATATTTTTCTTTATAATCTACTGAAAGCGGTAAGAAATTAACGTTTTCTTTTGGTTCTAAACTGGCAACAACTGTTGCCAAAATCATGGTGTCTCCCATTCTTACTACAACTGATCCGTCAGCTTGTTTTGCAAGTTTGCCGGTTTCAATTGAAATGGTTCTTCCGTCTTTTAATTGAATTGATTTTGAAATTCCTAAATTTGTCATTGTATTTCGATATATATTTTTGTCAAAACTAATAATTTGTACGTATAAAAAAAGGCAATATTATATTGCCTTTTATTTTTTTGTGGTAAATAAAACAAATTCCTTTATTTTCTAATACCTAATTTTTTGATTAAGGCTCTGTACTTTTCGATGTCTTTATGTTTTAAGTAATCTAGAAGTTTTCTTCTTTTACCTACTAAAAGTACAAGTGATCTGTTAGTATGAAGATCCTTTTTGTTTATTTTTAAATGTCCTGTTAAATGTTTTATTCGTGCAGTAAAAAGTGCAACTTGTCCTTCAGTTGAACCTGTATCGAATTCTGATTTTCCGTGTTCTTTGAAAATCCCTTTTTTGTCTTCCGTTGTTAAATACATATTATTCTAGTATAATTAAACTTTCCTGATTTTTGGGCTGCAAAAGTAGTATATTAATTTTTTATAAACAAATATTTTGTTTTTAATATTTTTAAAATCTTTATTTGTTTATAAAAAAATAAATTGCTTTAATTATTGGTGTTTTAAAAAGACCATTTTAATCTTGAAAAGAGCATGGTTCCGTAATCACCAAATTCTGTATTATCATCACCAATAAATATTTGTCCGCTTATAAGAAATTCAATATTATCTGTTAAAGAAATATCTATTGAAGGGCCAATAAAAGTTGATTTATCATTTGGGTTTAAAATTCCTGACAAAGATGTATTTATCAAAGGAGTGACAGGATATGATATTTGTGCAAAAGCGGAATATTTTGCTCGTGTAAAATTCTTAGCAGAAATTTGCATATTCATCGCCATCATAGTTCCCATACTTGCTGGTCCGGTTGTCCCAACACTATTGTATAGAAATGCTGCATTTATTGCTAAACTGTTTTTAAATGTGTAATTTAATCCGATTGAAGCAACAAGAATTCCTGTTGTATCTGCAAAATTTTCTTTATCTCTAAAATATGTTGCTTCGCCATTGAATCCTGCTTTAAATATTTGTCCTGCCCAACCAGCCCCGATTGCAATATCATTTTCCATTATCCCGCCAAGGAACTGAAAATCGTAATTCCATTTGTTGAAATTATACATTCCTGCAAAAGTTATGTTTTTGTCTTTGTCGATTTTATAAGCTAATTGCGCTGATGAAGTCATTCCGGTATAATACTGGACTTTTATAGCATCGCACCCGGGACGTTCGATATAATCGAAATCAAAATAATTAAAAGTATTGAAAATATCGTTTGGAGTCCAGACAAGATTTTTGCCCCAGTTTATTCTTTGTTTTCCTATTTTAACTTCCAGATTTCCACTTACAAACTCAAAATAAGCACGATCGATATTTGTAAATAGAAAATAAGATGTGTCTTTCGCAACGCTTCGTGTCATGTCAAGAAAGCCTTTGTCCTGAATCGACATATTAGCAAAATAAGGGTAATAATCGGCAACCAGTTGTCCATAGTTAAAAATGTTTCGCATACCAATATGGGTAGTTACAGAACTGGAAGGATACCATTTTATATCCAATCGATTGTTTATGGAGTTCATGGTTTGCCATTTGCCGTTATTGTTTTGTATCCAAACGGTTTCCATGTTTTGTAAATAACCTGATAAGGAAAAACTTAAGATATTATTTTTGTTTTGAGAAAATGTATTTGAAGTATTGATTAACAATATCAAACTGATCAAAATTGAAGAAATATATATTTTATTCTTTTTCATAAATGTATAATAAATAATTGATTAGTGTTTGCCCATAAATTAAATTTTAATTGATTTAAGAACAAGGAACACCTATTAACGATTTGCGAAGTAGTCGAAAATCTTAAATCTTAAATCGTTAATCATTATTCGATATTCAAATTATTTCTAATATTCTGACATTATACAAACCTTATTTAACCTCATCGCTTGTAACTTTACCATCTTCAACTGTAATTATTCTTTTTGCTTTATCAATTACACGCTGGTCGTGAGTTGAAAATATGAAAGTGATATTTTCTTTTTTATTCAAATCTTTCATTATTTCCAATAACTGGCTTGTTGATTTAGAATCAAGGTTTGCTGTTGGTTCATCAGCAAGCACAAAACTTGGTTTTGATGCAAGTGCACGGGCAACAGCTACTCGTTGTTGCTGTCCACCGGAAAGTTGTGATGGTCTGCTGTTCATTCGATCGCCCAAACCTACTGCTTCGAGAAGTTCTTTTGTGCGAGCATTGCGTTTTTCTTTTGTCCATTTTTGCAGTCCCATGATGAACTCAACATTTTCTTTTGCAGTTAAAACAGGAATCAGATTGTACGACTGGAAAACAAAACCAATATTTCTCATTCTAAAATCAATAATTTTTGATTTACCGAGTGTCCCGATTTTTATGTTGTTTATTGTTACTTCACCGCTTGTTGGTTTATCCAATCCACCAACCATATTCAGTAAAGTTGTTTTTCCTGAACCAGAAGGACCAACAATTGCTGCAAATTCTCCTTGTTCAAAAGTGAGGTCAATTCCATTTACAGCATGCACTTCAACTGCTGTTTCGCTGTATGTTTTGTATAGGTTTTTTATTTCTAAAACTTTCATGGGTATGTGTCTTTTTAAATTATATTTTTTTATTAATGGATTACATTTTATCAATTCAAGATGTAGAAATTGGAAATTGGAAATTATTATTTTTCGTAAATTTCTAATTTCTAATTTCAAGTTTCATTTTATTATCATTCTTTTTTATGTTTTAAAATTAATCATTATGTTTTATGAGTTTAAGTAAATTTTTAATCAGTTCTTAATGCATCAGCAGGGTTTAGTTTTAAAGCTTTATATGCAGGATATATTGCCGAAAGTATTCCTGTAATAATTACAAGTATTGTTAAATTGATAAAAAATGTATCATTAATTGATGGGTAACATATTGCTGAAAATCCCAATGATTCCATTCCTTCACCCACACCTGCCAAATAAATCCCCGTATGATTTGTCCAGGCAATAAGGATTTTTCCCAGAATCATTCCAACTACACCACCGCTTAATGAAAGAAAGACAGATTCGAGCATTATCATTTTAAAAACTTTTTTTCTGTTCATCCCGATTGCTGTCAGCATTCCAAGTTCTTTTGTTCGTTCCATCACAGCCATCAGCATTGTGTTTATTATTCCGAATGATAATGCAGCAAGAATAAATACCATGAAGATATTATACATTATGCCCATAAAATCTTTCATAAAAGCCATATCAGCTTGAATATCTTTCCATGAGATTACTTCCAAAGAACTGTATTTATTAGCAAGTTGCTTTTTAATAATTGTACATTTCTCTGAATCTTTTAATTTAACAACTATTTGATGATATTGTCCTTTTGGTATTTCTGCCATCTTTCTGAACTGATTTGCATTAATAAAGGCATAGGATTTTTCAAATAAAGTATTATTTATTTTGTAAATCCCTCCAATTCGATATGCTACTGATGTTTGGGAACTATCTGCATTTACAAAAGAAAAAATTAGTTTAGCTCTTTTACGATAATAACGCGCATTGTTCATTATCTGATTTTTAACTGAATTATTGTAACTACTTTTAAGAGTTTCTTTTAGTTCGCGAATAAAAATCTTTTCATTTTTGAAACGCTTATTTCTGAGCGGTTCAAGTTTTTGCAGAACTTCTTCGCTTACTTCAATTTCCCGTAAGGAATCAAAAACATTGTCACGAATATTGTAATTGATAATATTCAGATTTTTTGCTAATTCTTCACCAATATAAATTTTGTTTTTAAGATTGATTTTATCCCAACTGCCTGTTCCGGGAATAATTTTCTGATATATCCCTGATATAGTTTTCTCATTTTCAGGATCCACTGCCAACATCTGAATACCTGAATTTTTTGCATCTACACCAAGCATTCCGTTTATAAGCAAACGACCACTTACTGCTTGAATTTCAGGGTCATTCTTAAGTTCATTGATAACTTTGTCTCCTTCAGGAATTGTGCGTATTATTTCGTTATTACTACGAAAATCTTTATTATGGATTTGTATATGACCAATTTCATTGTTTAGCACATTATCTATACGTTGTTTTATCATTCCATCAATAAAAGCAGCGTAAAATAGTCCACCAACAACACCTAAAGTAACTGATATTATTACAACAAGACTTCGGGTTTTGTTACGCCAGATATTTTTCCATGATGTTTTCCAGATCATTTTTATTTATTTTAGATTTATGATTAAATTAAACATGAAACTTTTATGTTCTAATAGCTTGAACTTCATTTAAACGAAGAATCTTACGAGCAGGATAATATGTAGCAATTATTACAATAATTACAACTATTAAAGATTGCCAGAAAAAATAATCGCCAATATTTGCGAATTTTAGTACAGGATCAAATCCATAACCTTCCAGCATTTTTGCTTCATCTCCTTTAAGATGAACGGGATTGCTGACGCCGTATAAAATTATGGGAATGCTTACTATAATACTGCTTATTATGCCAAGCAATCCGATATAAAACATTTCTACTCCAAGAACAATTGCCAGTCTTGTTCTTTGCATCCCAATTGAAATCAATACTCCAAATTCTTTTTTTCTTTCGTTTGTCATCATCAAAACTGTTCCAAATACACCGAAAGCAATTATCAAATATAGAATCCCAAGCATTATTTTTCCCCCTTGATTATCTGATTCCAAAGCTTGAATCATTGCTTTGTTCATTTCTTTCCAATCTTTTGCAGTATAATCAGTATTGACAAAGAAATTATTTAGTTGATCTTTTGTTTTAGTTACCTCGCTGTCATCAATATCATCTAATTTCAGAATAGCTGAGGTTGTCAAATTTTCAGCACTTAAAAAATTCTGACATTGTTTGATACTCATGAAAACAGCCATACTGTTTAATTGCGGATTTGGGAAATGGACAATCCCTTTTACAGGAAACATATCTGCTGCACTAACTCCATGATAACCTTGTCCAATCAAAACCAAAGTGTCAGCAACATTAATCTTTAGATAGTTTGCCAACATATCTCCAAGAAGAATACCATTGCCGTTAGGTTTCAGGTGTTCTCCCTGATATGAAGCATTTTTTTCAATTATTGGTAATATTTTATTGAATATTTTTTCATCTTTAATTTCAAGAGCAATTTGTAAGCTTGCATAGTTTGAATATGATTTATTCTCCAAAGTTTTGATTATTTCTAAAACTCCTGGGTCAATATTTTCTTTTTCGATTTTGCTAATTGCTGATTTAGTAAAACGCAAAAAAACAATTTTTTTACTGATACTGCTAAGTTTATCTTCTTTAACCGGATCTATTCCAATAAGTAAAACTCCTTTTGTTTTTGTTTTGTTAGATGCTAAAGCTCCTGTTTCGAGATGAGGAATAATACCTTTTACATTATCATCTTTAAAAATTAGTTTTTCTACTTCCGGTGTGAGGAAAAATCCGTTATCAAGTGTGCGATCGTCCCAGAAATTTTTATGCTGAACCTGTATATATCCTGAATAAGATTCGATCATTTTTTTATACATGTCGCCATAAGAGCCCAGTTGAAATGAGCGCATTATTAGTGCGAACAATAAAGCGAAAAATATTGAAGCAGTAGTTATTAGTGTTCTTCGTTTATTTCGCCAGATATTTCGCCAGGCCATTTTTATTACAGTTTTCATTTTTATTATTTTATTCGTTTCATGTTTTGAATTGAGAAAAAAGAAGCCTTAATAGGTTTATTAAAAATCATGTCCTTAAAAATCAAAGTAGTTTTGTTTCCCGGGTCTTCTTCAGGAATTATTTCGTATTTGGCGGGAAGAGTTCTATCGCCCATTTTCTTTATATCATAAGCATTTTCAGTATTGATAAGATAATCTTCTTCATCATAATATTCATTTTTCCAGGTATTAAAACCATCAACAGTAACCCATGAAATAATTTTGCCCCAAGATACCGGAGCATCTTCCTCAGCTATTAGTTTAACTTTGTAACATTCCTGCTCTCTAATAATTTCTTTTCCTAATATAGTGTGTGTATAATCTTTTACTATTGACGATTGTTTTACTAAATCATCATTTGTAAAATCCGAACCCATCCAACTTTGCATCATCATTGAAGGAGGAACTTTTATCATCCTTTGAATTTTTGGTACCCAGCTCCACATTTCTTTTCCACGTTTCAGAAAAACTTGTCCTTTTTCTTTTGAAGGAGCAGTGATATATATCATCGAATAATCATCACCTTTCGACCAGGTTTTCATTTCAACTGTTCGTTCCCAGCTTGGTCTTGTAATTGTCATTATCATTGTTCCCTGACTGGTTTCACCACGCATTTTCAGGTCTGCATTTTTTATTATTTCTACTGCCGAAATTTCCTGAGCCCGGATTGTTTGTGTTCCTGCCCAGATAAATAGTGCAATAAAAACAGCTAATAATTTTAATATTTTCATTTTTGTGTTTTTAAGATTTTTTGTTATCAATTATACAAAATTTATCAATAATATATTTTTTTACATCTTCAAGAGGGAAATTTTCGGGATCCATAATATAGTTCATACTTATTCCATCTAGGAAAGCTCCATACATGCGAGCTTCCATAGCAGGATTTTTTACTCCTTTATTTTTGTAATATTTTTCAATAGTATTTAATAAATTATTAATCTTCATAAATAACTTATCTTTCATAATTGACAATACTTCCGGTTGAAAAAACATTGAAAAATAGAGCTTCCAGTATGGAATGTTTTCCTTGATTATTCTGAAATTTTCGTGAATAAAAAATTCAAATTCTTCATTTGTTAAAATACCATCGCTGTTTGTGTCAAAACTTTGAAAAAGCTTCTCTATTCCACGATCTATTATTTTAATTAACAGATCTTCTTTGTTTTCAAAATAATTGTATAAAAGTCCTTTTGAAATATTTGCATGTTTTGCAATTTTACTTATGGAAGTATTGTGATAACCATTGTTTGCAAACATTTCGAGTGCAGCATTCAAAATCAGAAAACTTTTGTTTTCTCTGATTTCTTTAAATTGTTTAGCAGTTCTAGGTGACATATTTTTAGATAAATATTTTTATGACTGAATGGTTGGTCAAAAGTAATATAGAAAATTAAATTGTCAAGTCTTTTTTATAAATATTTTTCAAGATAATTGTAAATAATTGATAGTTAAAGTGTAAACATTTCTAGAGTAAAAACAAATTACTAAAATATCTGGCATATTCCTGGCTTTTTCAAAATTCAATCTTAGCGATTTCTGTTGCTATATGAAATTTTTGTTAGCCCTAAATATTTTTCAAAATCATAAATCAAAAATCTTTCCCTTTCATCATCTTGTTCACTGCTTTTTGAAAAGCGTCAGGCTTGCGTGTTCCTATCAATATTTTCTTACCATTTTTAAGTATTAACTGCATTCCGATTTTGCCACTTACATTATATGCATTGCATTTCTTTCTCGAAATTCTGATTCCCTAACACTCTTAATTGCTTCACCAAGATTTTCAATAATATCCGAAGCAATCATTGCTTCCTGTGACTTTTTTTCAGCTGCATTATCTCCAGCCAGTCCGTGGAGATATACGCCAAGTATTGATGCTTCGAGTGAGTTATAATTCTGTGCAAGCAATCCCAGAATTATTCCGGTTAAAATATCACCACTTCCTCCGGTAGCCATTCCCGGATTTCCTGTAGAATTAAAAAAGCAGTCCCCGTTTGGAGTTGTAATTGCAGTATGAGCTCCTTTTAAAACAACATAAGATTTGTATTTGCAAGAAAACATTTTCTGCATTTTAATGCGCTCGAAGTTGTTTTTCGACTTCCCGACAAGGCGCTCAAATTCTTTAGGATGAGGAGTAAAAATACAAAATTCGGGAATAAAGGAAAGCCAAGTTTTGTTCTCTCCCAATATATTTATTGCATCGGCATCAAAAACAATTGGGACACCGGCATTTTGGATTAATAATTTTAAAGCATTCTGAGTTTGCTTTTCCATTCCAATTCCCGGACCGACGGCAATTGCATTATAATTTGAAAGATCAGGAACTTTTGAAAAATAATTTTCATTTTCGTCAATATCTGTCATTGCTTCCGGTACGGCAGTTTGAATAATATTATTTCCCTTTGCGGGAATGTGAGTTGTTAGCAAGCCTACTCCCGAACGCAAACATGCTTTTGAAGCAAGAACAGCAGCACCCATTTTCCCGTAACCTCCGGAAATTAATAATGCATGACCGTAATTTCCTTTATGCGAAAATTTATTCCTTTTTTTTAACATTTCACGACAATCCTCTTTTTCGATAAAATAATTTTTTACTTCCACAGAGAAAATAAAATCCTTATGTAAACCTATCGACAACACTTCCCATTTTCCAACATATTTATCATTTTCCGGAAATAAAAAAGTATATTTTGGAAATTGAAAAGTAAGAGTGTAATCAGCTTCAATAATTTTACCTTTATGATTTTTTGAGCTTTCATCACAAAATAAGCCGGAAGGCGCATCAAGAGCAATAACTACAGCTTCACTTTTGTTTATTTTATTAATCACATCACCAACAAATCCCTGGACAGGTTTAGATAAACCGGAACCAAATATTGCATCTACAACTAAATCATTTTTGCTTATTTCAGGAAATTTATCACCTTCGTGAATATTATTTATTTCAACTCCTTTAATATTTTCAAGTCGTTTGTAATTTACTTCAAAATTTGCGGATGTTTTTTCTGAATATCTTATTATGTTGATATGAACCGGAATATTTTTCCCGGCAAGGAGACGAGCCACAACCAAACTATCTCCGGCATTATTTCCTAATCCGCAGAAAATATTTACAGTTTGTGATTTTTTCACATTATTGATCACCCATTTAAAAATCTGCGTTCCTGCTCTTTCCATAAGATCAGTCGATTTTATAGGTTCGTTTTTAATTGTGTAAGCATCAGCCTCGCGAACTTTTTCTATTGGAAGAATTTTCATGACAAATATATTTGAAATTTATTTCTACAAATTTAAAAAAAATTGTTTCATGGTTTCATGGTTGTATGGTTGCATTGTTTCATTGATTAATTACATGGCAATACATAAACTAGATAAATCCTCCAGATTTTAAAAATCTGGAGGATTTTCTGTCAACCAATTAATCACCACCAATTACTACAAATTACAACTAGTTACCATAAATTACAAACAAATAACAATGCGATTATCTAACAAACTTTATTCTATCTTTGCAACCTCAAAAAAACAATCCAATGGCAGAAAGAAGAAAGCAATACATTTTTAAAGAAGTAGAAATAATTGATGCCGGCTCTGAAGGCATGGCTGTAGCAAAAGTTGACAACAAGGTAATATTTGTGCCTTTTGTGGTTCCTGGTGATATTGTGGATATTAAAACTACAAGAAAGAAAAAATCATTTTTTGAAGGAAAAGCTATAAAATTCCACAAATATTCTGATAAACGCACTGAACCCAAATGTGAATATTTTGGTTTGTGCGGCGGCTGCAAATGGCAGAATATGTTGTATGAAGACCAGCTTTTCTATAAACAAAAACAAGTTGAAGATAATTTGCAAAGAATTGGTAAATTTGATTTCCCTGATATTCTTCCGATTAAAGGAGCAAAAGATATTTATTTTTATCGCAACAAACTTGAATTTACTTTTTCAGATAAAAAATGGCTTACTGATTATTCAAAAGAAATTGATTTTAATGATAGAAACATGAATGGTCTTGGATTTCATCTTCCAAAAATGTTCGACAGAATAATTGATATTGACAACTGCTATCTTCAAAGATCCCCTTCAAATGAAATTCGTCTTGCTATCAGGGAATACGCGATTGAAAACGAACTTGAATTTTATGATGCCAGAAAATTCACAGGACTTTTACGAAATCTTATTATTCGTACTTCAACAACTGGTGATTTAATGGTAATTGTTGTTTTTCGCACAGATGAAAAAGAAATTATTAATGATTTGCTGAATTTTGTTTCTGAGAAATTTTCGGAAATTACTTCTCTGATGTATATCATAAATGAAAAAAGTAATGATTCGGTTTCTGATCTTGAAGCAAAATTGTTTAAGGGGAATGATTTTATAATTGAAGAAATGATTCGTGATGAAGAGAGCGGAACGAAATTAAAATTTAAGATAGGACCTAATTCATTCTACCAGACTAATTCGGAACAAGCATATAATCTTTACAAAATTGCTAAGGAAATGGCTGATCTTTCAGGTGAAGAAACAGTTTATGACCTTTACACAGGAACAGGAACAATTGCTAATTTTATTGCCGACTCAGCGAAAAAAGTAATTGGAATTGAATATATTCCTACGGCAATTGAAGATGCATTTGAAAATTCTAAACTAAATAAAATTAAAAATACAGATTTTTTTGCAGGTGATATGCTTAAAATTTTGAACGAAGATTTTGTTGCAGAAAATGGTCAACCGGAAGTAATAATCACTGATCCTCCGAGAGCAGGAATGCACGATAAAGTAATTAAACAAATACTTAATATTGCTCCTGAGAAAATCGTTTATATTAGCTGTAATCCGGCAACACAAGCTAGAGATTTAAGTTTAATGATTGAAAAATACAATATTGAAAAAGTTCAGCCGGTTGATATGTTTCCTCACACTCATCATGTAGAGAATGTTGTACTACTGAAAAGAAAATAAATATTCAACACTAAACACACAATATTCAATGTCCAAGGAGAGAGTGCGGATGAAGAAAAGCAAATCTGTATTGATGAATTTTTATTTACTGTTTTTCTACTTGTTTATTGATTATTGATTATTGCATATTGAGTGTTCTTCTAAATAACATAAGAAAATAAATATTCAACACTAAACACACAATATTCAATGACTGAAAGGAATCCGTCTGGACGTCCAAGGAAAGAGTACGGATGAAGAGAAGCAAATCTGTATTGATGAATTTTTATTTACTGTTTTTCTACTTGTTTATTGATTATTGAATATTGAATATTGATTATTTTTTATTGTATATTGAGTGTTTCAAATAAATAACAACAGTAGTACTACTGAAAAGGAAATAAGTCAATCTTAAGTTTATAGGTTATACTCTTATTTTAGTGAAAATGATTAAATGTGTAAATGATTAAATGCGTAAATGATTAAATGTGTAAATGATTAAATGCGTAAATGATTAAATGTGTAAATGAT
>CAYOKJ010000057.1:14358-18936 GCA_964404485.1 uncultured Bacteroidales bacterium
TAAATGCGTATATGATTAAATGCATAAATACGGTTAATATAATTTATTTTATCATTCAATCATTTTATCAATCAATCATTCTCCCGACATCTAATCAACTTCACCATCTCCTCAATATCTGCATTTTCACCTTTTACAGTATAGTCTGCTTGTTGATAAAATGCTTCTCTTTCGTTTAAATGATTTGACAAAAAATCAGTAACATTTTCTTCGGAAATATTTTTCAATAACGGTCTTTTTTTCTTTGAGTTAAGGATCCGATCTTTAAGTGAGTTAATGTGCATTTTTAAATAAATTGAAACACCATTTTTTCTCATCACATTCATGTTCTCGTTGAAACAAGGAGTTCCGCCACCTGTTGAAATTACAATATTATCTTTTACCAGAATGTCATTTAGCAATTGAGTTTCGATTTTCCGAAAAGCATTTTCACCATATTTTGTGAAAAAATCATCAACACTAATATGAAATTTCTCTTCAAAGTAAAAATCAAGATCAATAAAACTATAATTCAGTTTCTGTGCCAGTCGTTTCCCGACTGTACTTTTACCACTGCACATATATCCGATTATGTAGATTTTCATGGGGTACTTAGTGTTTCATTGTTTTATTGTTTCATGGTTTTTATTAGTGCTATCATTATAATAATTATGATAATAGATAAAATTCAAAGTAATTATAATGATATTATAGAACCTGAAATACTGGATTTTAATTTAAAACTACTTCCTCCCAATAACCTTTTCTGCTGCTTTTACAATATCAACAACATCAAGATTATATTCTTTCATTAGTTCGTCAGGTTTTCCGCTTTCGCCAAATTTATCATTAACAGCAACCATTTCGATTGGTGATGGTAATTCTCTGGATAGTAATTGAGCAATGCTGTCACCTAGTCCGCCATTTCGTTGATGTTCTTCGGCAGTGACAACACATTTTGTTTTGGAAACAGAATCTAATATTGCTTTATCGTCTAATGGTTTTATTGTGTGAATGTTAATTATCTCTGCATTAATTCCTTTTGATTTGAGTTCGACTCCCGCCTGAATTGCAGTCCAGACAAGATGTCCGGTGGCAAAAATTGAAACATCAACACCTTTGTTAAGAATTATAGCTTTCCCAATTTCAAAAGGCAAATCTGTAGTAAAAACAGGAACTTTAGGGCGACCGAATCTAAGATAAACCGGTCCAACATAATCTGCAATTGCAAGAGTGGCAGCAACTGTTTGTGCATAATCGCAAGGATTGATAACTACCATATTCGGTAACATTTTCATCAAACCAATATCTTCAAGGATTTGATGAGTAGCACCATCTTCACCAAGACTAATACCTGCGTGAGAAGCACAAATTTTTACATTCTTTTTGGAATAAGCAACAGATTGACGGATTTGATCGTAAACCCTGCCTGTAGCAAAATTTGCAAAAGTTCCTGCAAAAGGTATTTTACCTCCAATTGTCATGCCGGCAGCCATGCTCGTCATATTGGCTTCAGCTATTCCGCATTGAAAAAACCTTTCATGAAATTCATCAGCAAACCTATTCATCTTTAACGATCCTGTTAAATCAGCACATAATGCTACCACATCCTTATTAGTTTTTCCAAGCTCATAAAGAGCGTCACCAAAACCCGAACGGGTGTCTTTCATTTCTGTATAAGAGTATTTTTTCACTTTTGATTAGGTTTTATCAATTACTAAATAATTTCAAATTTGTTGTTTTTCCCGAAATAACAGTAAATGTTTTTTTGATTGTATAAAAAGATCTGTCGCTATATTTCGATCTAAACACAACTTTATACGTTCCAGGTTGCAAAATAAGATTTTCCTGATATGGATTTGAGGTTTTAAAATTATACAACCAATTCAGTTTGTTATCACTTATGTGATAAAGACTTCCATAACCTTTGGTGGTTTTTTTAATCACTGCAATTCCGGGCATTGGAATTTCTACATTTGTAGTTTTACTTTGAGAAATCTCCACATCATTAATATAAATTCGTGGCAAACAAAGTATTTCAAGATCATACATACCACAAATATATTTTTCTTTATTAACAAAACCCTGCACATTAAGAGTTTTTGGATCATTGTGTTTTCTAATAATGCATTGTAGGTCTTTTAATGAATTTAATCTACCGTCAATTTTAAGTTGAAGAAATCCCTGAGGTGCGCTAATTGGAATAATTGTATGTTTTCCGGGGTTAAGTTTGACATTATTTGCAAAAACCGGAGGTATAGTGTGAACAACAATATTGTATGTAAGCAAAGGATCGATAACAAGGGTATCAGGAAGACCTTTACTATTCATAGTGTGCATAAAATTATGTTTTTCTAAACCCGAAAAATCATCATAAAATGTCATATTAACATTTGTTTCGGTAGGCATTTTGGATTCATCGAGCAGATTTATTTGACATGATGTAGAATTTAATGCTTGTGAAATAACCACATCTAAAGCATTACTAAATTGTTCCTCGCTGGAAGCATCAAAATATGTTCCTACACAATCGAATACATCTTTAAAATTTTTACCGATTCCAATAATAAATGGTTTTAATACAATTCCCCTTTTTTGCAGATCATTTGAAACAGCACAAGGATCTCCATCACATTCTTCAATTCCATCAGTAATCAAAACAATAATATTACGACAATTTGGGCGTGGAGTAAAATCGCCACCCGATTTTTCCAATGCAAAAGCAATCGGTGTTGTTCCTCGTGGTTTTATAGATTTTAAACGGTGTTTTATTCTGTCGATATTGTTGGATGCAAAAGGGACCTCAAGTTTTGTGTCGTTACAAACCTGTGGTGGATATAAATGCTGATGCCCGTACACACGCAGAGCAAGCTCAAGATTTTCTACATTTCTTAAACTATCGAGAAGATTTGATAATAATTTTCTGGCAATAGTAATCTTTGTATTACTCTGCCATCTAGCATACATACTTTGTGAGGCATCAAAAACAAATAATATCCTGGTAACAGGAGTTTCTTGTTTATTCTTCCTTTGCTGATGTGTTTGAGCAAAAGAACTTGCTGATAACAAGAACAGAAAAGCTAGAAAAAAATATTTTATTTTTAATTTCATAAAAACATATTTTTAAAGATTTGCAAAATTCAAAAATAAGATAAATGTCAAAATAATTTCAATTTTACATTATCAAGAAAAAACCCTATCAACTAATAATCCCCCAATGTTTCATCTAATTGTTGCAGAGCCTGAGCAAGTTGTTCATCATTAGGAGTAACACCATGCCATTTGTGAGTTCCCATCATAAAATCAACACCAAAACCCATTTCGGTTTTCATAATTATCATAACAGGTTTTTCTCTACCACTTTGTTTTTTGGCTTTATTCATGGTTTCAGAAATACTTCTCATGTTATTTCCATCCATAGTTAAAACCTTCCATCCAAACGATTCCCATTTAGCTTCAATATCACCCAAAGACATTACTTCCTCAATAGGTCCATCAATTTGTTTTCCGTTATAATCAATTGTTGCGATAATATTATCGACACCTTTTGCCGCTGCATACATTGCTGCTTCCCAAACTTGTCCTTCTTCAATTTCACCATCACCCATTAGACAATAAACCAGCTTATCGTCATTATTAAGCTTTTTTGTTTGCGCTACTCCAAGAGCTGCTGACAAGCCCTGTCCCAATGAACCGCTTGCTATTCTTATTCCCGGTAAATTATCAGATATCGATGGATGCCCCTGCAAACGTGAACCCAGCTTACGCAAAGTACCTAATTCTTCAATTTCGAAATAACCGGAGCGTGCCAAAACACTATACAAAGCCGGAGCAATATGTCCGTTTGACAAAATAAAGATATTTTCATTTTTTCCATCAATAGTAAAATTCTTTGGCTTATGTTCCATCACTTCAAAATAAAGTGCAACCAAATAATCGGTGCAACCCAATGAACCACCCGGGTGTCCTGATTTAGATGTATTAACCATTCTTAAAATATCTCTTCTAACTTGAGTTGCAGTTTTTTGTAGTTTATTATAATCCGGCATAAGAGTTTTTTATACTAGTTTTGGTTTGTTTTCTAAAAATTTAAATTAAAGGTTTTTAGAAAATTATTTCATTATTGTTTCAAAAATGTAAAAGTAATTTTTTTTTATTTCTCTCAGAATTTTCATTGATAATATTACAGTTTTTATGTTATGTGCAATTAACATTTGTTAAAATGTCCTTTTATAATATACCTCATTAGAAGTAAAGGTTTGGCTATGTGTTTACAATGCTACCAAGCAATGTGATTAGCGGTTTATAACTAATAACGTTGTTTTTCAATCACACTATCGCTTTGCTGCTTTATGAAATGCTGATGGTGTTATACCAAAGAACATCCAAATTACCGATATATTTCGTTTCTTTTTTCCTTTCTCTGCGTTAAATATTATTTCCGTCCGTACGGATGTAAAGAATATTTGCCTTGACAAAGAAAAAAATATTTCAAAATATTTATCAGCAATTTAGAAATTCAATTGGTATTATCAGATAAATCGTTTTTATCTTAAAATAAATGGAATAATAGTGGCAATAATAGCCGTGAAAATTACT
>CAYOKJ010000058.1:0-18883 GCA_964404485.1 uncultured Bacteroidales bacterium
TACCATTTTTGAATCATATGGTAGTTCAGAAATACTTATGCTTTGCTTGTTGGTCGCATTTTTTATGGCTTCAATAAGAGTATCATCAGCGCTTTTACTTTCATCCTTCTGACATGAAGTAAACCCTATTAATGCAGGACTGGAAGGCAGCTATCTTAAATTACTTATGGCCATTGAAAAAGCAGACCTGTTAATCCTGGACGACTTTGGCTTGGCGGCCTTCGACAACCAGTCCAGACAAGCGCTCATGGATATTATTGAAAGTAAATACGACAAAACCTCGGTTGTAGTCAGCTCACAGACTCCCGTGGCCTCTTGGCATGAACTCATTGGTGAAGGTACTGTTGCGGATGCTATCCTGGACCGTATTGTTCACTCATCACACCGGATACAATTAAAAGGAGAATCACTCAGGAAAAACAAACTCAAATGAAGTTGAAATAAAAATAAAAACATGTGAGTTTTTCAGAAATTAAAATGTAAAAAATCAGAACAAATTAATGTATAAATTTGGCCTTGAAATTACACCAGTTTTAACTGGCACAACATGCCCGGTATGGGTGGCACACTATGGCCGGTATATCCATGAAGGCATTTGCCGGTAAGTTATACCGATTACTAATCAAAATGCGCTTTAAGTTCGTTCCACTTCTTAAAGCACTTTGATTATGTATCGGCATTAACTCCCGACAAAAATCGGGACAGGCTATTGTAGTTAGCAAAATGGCTTTCAGCGCATTTTGTAACACAATTGGTATAATAATCAAAAAAAAGAATATCGATTTGATCATTAAATAGATGATAACCAAAATGATGTTGGACTTTTGTAAAAATTATTTCTTATTTATGAATTGTTTAAACCTAAGCTAATTGAATGAAGCTATAGGTGTTGTAAATAATAAGTGTTGTTATGAAAATAGTAATATCCATTCAATTTCATTACTATATATTATAATATTCTCATGTAGTAGTAGTATTTATATGAAAATATTTGATAAAAGTAATAATAAAATTAAAACTAAGCAAATTCCTTAATAAGTGTACTCTCAGGATTTAAGGAAATTGAGGAACTTAAGGAAAGCTAATCCTTAACTTCCTTAATATCCTGAGTTTTATTAATTGTGAAATTGTCGGGATAATTATCTATTTGAGCCTGAGTTGTAAATGTAATACCATTTTGCAGGCAAGATTGTGAAAATGAAGCCATCTGTATGATGCACAATAAAACAATAAAAAAAGTTAACTTTTTCATAGGTTTTATAGATTTGAGTTAATTAATATGCTACAATTTAAGAAAAAAATTGGAAGGATGAGAAATGATTCACAACTTTATGAATCATAGCAACCACCAATAAATGTGGTTTTGAGCCTTCGTACAACGTTAAATTAGTCACTTGACACTATAAATGATGTATACCTTCAGAATGGGGTTAAATGCCATAAATACAGCCTTTGTAATTTTAAACTACACGTTTATGTTAACCACCTTTTTAGCTTTGATATTTATTTGATACCACCTCCTATTTTTTTTCTGACATTTGCTTCTAACTTGATTTTCGGCTTTTAAAGTCGTATATTGTTGCCTGCTAAAATTATAACTTATCAAAAACCTTATTACTATGAAAAAATCAATACTTATTTTTGGACTAATTTTTTTCACATCCTTTCTTTTTGCACAACAGTACACTTTGATACCAGATGCCAACTTTGAACAGGCTCTTATCGATTTAGGGTATGATGACCTCATAGATGGTCGTGTGCTTACAGCAAATATTGAATCTGTAGATAACCTTACTATTAGATATTTATTTATAAGCGACTTAACAGGGATTGAAGACTTTTCAGCATTGGATTTTTTGGATTGTGCACATAACCAAATCGCATATTTAAATCTTTCTGGAAATCCTCTTTTAACCTGGTTAAATTGTGGATATAATCCAATCGACAGTGTTGACATTAGCCAAAATTCCAACCTTATAAAAATGATATGTGTTGAGGGTCAGCTTACTTCAATAGACGTCTCAAATAATACAAATTTAGACTTCTTAAACATTTGGATTAATAATCTAACAAGTTTGGATGTATCCCAGAATACTTCTTTATTATTTTTAGATTTTTCTTACAACGAAGTTAGCAGTATTGATCTTTCAAACAACCTCCTATTGGAAACATTTTGGTGTGACGAAAATAAACTTACAAGCCTAAATGTGACAGCAAACACATTATTAATTGACTTATGGTGTATTGATAATCAACTTACTGAATTGAATATCAAAAACGGAAATAATTTCAATTTGGGAGCTTTCTATGCTATCAATAATCCGGACTTAACATGCATTGAAGTCGATAGCGCTGAGGAAGCTTACTTATACCCCAACTGGAATAAAGACGAATGGGCAATTTATTCAGAAAATTGCGAAGGAGTTGATATTGAAGAATCCTTAACCAAAAATATTCATTTACAACACCATCCAAACCCATTCTCCACATCAACAACCTTTGAATATACGCTGCAACATCCCTCAGCAGTACAAATCATCATCTTCAACTACTTCGGTGAGAAAATTGACATTATCCGGCAAAAGCAATCATTAGGGAAGCAGCAAGTGACCTGGAATGCTAAGGGGCTACCATCGGGCGTTTATTACTACCGGATGCAAGCTGGTGATCAGGTAGCTTCGGGAAAGATGGTTTTGGTAAAATAAATACTGCGCAATTTACTATTGACGTATTAGTTTCGTATATACTAAATATCAATTGGCTTATTTATTGAAGCCTCTATGTTTTATGATACTCTGGCATAAGCACGTTCTAATAGTACCTGAGCCGCCTTTACATCACCTCCTATCGCTTTTTTGAATGCATTCAAGAACCTTTATAGTGCGATTTTGGCGTCTTTTTACTTTTTAAACTGCAAAAGGTTGTTAATGCCCATTTCAGTCTTGATATTTATTTGACAGCCCCCTATATGCAAGTAATGTTTACTATGTCACGGTGGCGCTATGAAAAGTTGGCCATTTTGAAAGATTCTCCTGAAAAGCCCCTATCAGTGGTTAATGCCTGTCCCTACTATTTATAAAGTTCTTTTATCCATGCTTCAAACACTTCAAAAACTGTAGTGTTTACTTGTGGTGGATTTTCAACCAACTGAATAATTTTATCCATTGAAAAAGGTTTGTTCAATAGTAACAAATCATATATTTGCTTAGTATATTTCTTCTCAATGTCATCAACAAACTTTTTGTATTTCAAATATTGTTGATATTTTTCTTCATTTGATGGTCTTACTCCTTTCAGTTTTTGCTTTTTAATATCCTGAGTTTTATTAATTGTGAAATTGTCAGGATAATTATCTGTTTGAAGAGATGAATTTATGTACTTATCCTGGCTATCACGGTGTATTAATCGATTCTTTACAAAATTTGTAATATATCCTTCAGCAGTTTTATCAGCTATTGAAAGAGATCGAGCTACTTCGAGATATTTATGGCGATTGAAGTTTAGTGGCAGGTTCGCCAGAAGCTTTTCTTTTTTGTTTTTCTTTTTTGGAGGTTTAATATCCTCAGGAAGTTCTGAATATATTTTGGCGGATTTTTCGCTTTCCAGTATGCTGTTTCTGTCATCATCTTCAAAATTAAGCTCAACAAATAAATTAGGAGGAATACCACGTTCGTAAGTTGGTTTAAATTTAAATGCCGTTTTACTTGTTCCTTTAATAGCTTTTTGTGCATTTGCTGTTATTGCAATACAAAGGATTAATAGTAGAATAATTTTTTTCATAATGAAGTAGTTAAGAATATAAAAATATTATTGAATTTTAAATTATTAAATGAATTTAATAGTTTTAAGTATTGAATTTGAATGAAATGTGATAAACAAGTATAGTTTATTTATTATTAATTATAAAAATGAAAAAAATATAATTACAAAAACCACAAATTATCTTTTCCGAAATCGGGGATAATCTTTCCATTGAGATATGGTGCGATTCTGGCAATCATTTCGGGATATTTAATTGTTACCGGTATGTTTTGTTGTTTAAATGATTTCCAATACATATGGCTGTAATGAAATACTTGATCAATTAATAGGAAAAAAATCCCGAAAGGGAAAAATGGTATATTCAGTTATGGTATAATATCTTGAGATTGCTGGACAAAATAGTGCTTATACAGCACTAACAATTATTATATTTACTTTCCTATACAGAAAGTATAAATAAAAAGATATATAGTTAGTTACAAAGTTCGAGCAACAAATAAGCAACAAATATTGGTGATAAAATGAGTAATATTAATAAAACAAAAGAAAATAGATATATTCCAAATCCTATAAGACGTGTAATAATTTAAAGAATGAATAATGAAATAATTAAGGTTCATTTAGTATAAAGAAACCCCAGCTATAAAATTGCCGGGGTTTAAAAAAAGATAAACCATTAACAAAAAAAACTAAGTTAATGTTTTTGATTCAAAAGCTTGATCTGAAATTTCAGTACCATCAGCTTTTGAGTAAAACCAATAAGCTGTAAAAACATCTCCAACATCACCTCCAATACCGTTAATAAATACTTCAGTTTGAGAGCGAGTGCCAGCATTAACAACAGGTAATATTTTTCCTGTTGTTGAATTAACAACAAGAACATTAAAAATGTCATCAGCTGAGGCTCCAGATACATCAGAGTTGTCGTTTTTTGTTATTGATAGTTCGTTTAGATCAACTGCTTCTAAATAAGCGCCTAATGTGCCCGGAAGATGACCTTGTGAAACTTTGATTTTTGTGGGATCAATTGTGAAGTTTGGAAAAGTGCCTGTAATTGCATTAAAAAAATTATAGGAAAATGCATAATTGTATGCCGACATTTTTACTGCAGCTAAACTAAAGCCAACTCGATAAATATAAAGACCTCTACGGATAAAGTCTACCATTAAAGAGAATTTTTGTCGTTGAGTTGTTTGAGACTCAGTACGAGGATTTCTAACGTCAGGTTGATATGCTCTCATGACGTCAATGCCAAAAATTGAGGATCCAACAACAGTTCCAACTTTGCCTCGAAAACCTCCTAAAATACCTTTTGTAATACGTGCCATAATTTTTAATTTTAAATGAATAAATCGTTAAATAATTTATTGAGGTGTCTTTTAATATATTTTCGTCGTTATTCGAAGAAAATACAGAGTTAAAACAGAGTTAATCAGAAGAGCTGTTTTTATCAGGTTTCCAAAAAGGTTTAAACAACTTAGGAAATTGAGCTTTTAAAATGTTCAAAATAATTGTTGTTAAAATACCACCTAGTAATGCAATAAATATTTTAATCAGGAGATCTAGAATGCCGTCAGAAGTAAAACTGCTTTCGTAAATAGTATTTAAAAAACCTAAAGATGAAAAACCGCCGATAAAAAAGTCAAAAAATTTACTCATAATCTCAATATATTTTACAAATGTATATAAATCAAGTTGTAATGTCAAGTTAATTAAAGTGTTTGTTTATATAATAATTGTAATAAATTGTATAACAATGAGATAAAACATCAAGCGTCATTGAAATAAATTATGTATCGGAAGTGGAATAAGGATTAATAAGTAGATTGCCTAATTTATTTTAATGATGTACGGAACTTGCAGTAATCGTCAGATAATGATTTGTTTTTTGTGTGAAGTGTCAGTGATGCTGTCGGCAGAATGAAGACAAGCTTATGCGAAAGATAGAATAGAGCTTGCGTGCCGGCTGCGTGTGGAGGGCTGCTCTGGGGCAAAGAGGATTTTATTGCTTGGGGATGGAAAAGGGTAGGGGCTTATAAATTATGATTTGTAATAAGGTTGTATTGTTATAAACGTTTGATGAATAATTTGTAAGCTCCTACCGCGGGGTTGAGCGGCTTGTCTGATTTTTATATAAGTCCACGTAAATGTAAAGTTGTAAGGAGATTTGTATACAGAAAAGTGGAGCTTAGAGAAAAATCAGACAGGCTGAGAAACATGGCACAATAAAATACGATGACACGGATAGTAGCCCGACCCGCAGGCACGCTAAAATAATAAGGCACGGTTTAATTATAGCAACCTACAAGCTTTGAACAAAACAATAAAAGTTACATTGCTATACTTAAAGAGAGTGCCGGGTGAAGACACAAAAAACCGCCTTAACTTAATTTTATTATATGCAAGGGTGCACTACTTGACCTTTCTTAGAATAAATAAATATGCAGCACTTGTATACCCTTGAATATGATAAAATAGGCATTTGCCGGTAAGTTATAAGGTTTTTTGTGGCTGAACACCGCTTAACCTGTGACTTGTCAAATTATGCCATTCAAATGCGAAGAAAATATTTTTTGCTAGTTTTGTACTACGGTTGGTGCATGTTGCGGAGCGGATTTCGGAGAGTATTCATGTCCGCTAGGACTGAACTGTGATGTGAGAATCCGCAGTTGATTGACGCACCGAACCTGCTCTGAAATATGCACTGTGTTATCTTCTGGTCGTTTCATTTCATTTCATTTATAATTCCTAATAACCTGCTTCGCTATAACATTTTCGCGAACAATATCTATCTTGAGTTTTACTAAATCTAGAAGTATGATACTGACCTGTAATTCGATTACCACACCAAGCACAATAATTTTCAGAGTGTTCTTTACGTGCAAGTGCATCTTTTTCTGCCTTTATATTCTCTTCTTTTACTTCTTCTCTTACACCTCCACAAAAATCAATAATTTCACTAAAAGTCTCTGATATATTGTAATAGTTGTCGAAATAAATTTTCAAAATAGCAATAATTGCAATAAATGAAGCACGGAATAGCGCAACAGGAAATAAAATTGTAGAATAAATAAAATTTCTAAAACTTGAAAACATGAAAGAAAAGTAATGAGTTAAAAATGCTATTATTAATAACAAAGGCATTAAAATTGGCAATAAAATCAATTTAATAAATGTATTCATAATTGAAAGATTTAAGTTTATGTTTAATTATGTAATCATTCAGTTATTATTTTTTATTATTCCTATGACAAATATTACATAAAGTCTTTAGATTTAAATAAAGACTAAAGTTTTTCGACTTGAAAATAACTAGTAAATAATTAATGATGCTTTAATGTTTAATCACCAAATATATAAAGAATAAATTAATAAAAGAAAGGAAAACTATGATTCAATAAATAAAATTAGATTTTTTTTGATTTAATATTTTTTGAATGAGTTAAATTACTTTTTACGTTCATATTAGAAAGTACTTGTACTAGAATTTTGCAGTAGCTGAGAATAAATAAATATGCAGCACTTGTAT
This sequence comes from uncultured Bacteroidales bacterium, assembly GCA_964404485.1. Lineage (GTDB taxonomy): Bacteria > Bacteroidota > Bacteroidia > Bacteroidales > JAIORY01 > JAIORY01. Next base: position 7,292 of record CAYOKJ010000058.1, read on the forward strand.
ACCCTTGAATATGATAAAATAGGCATTTGCCGGTAAGTTATAAGGTTTTTTGAGGCTGAACACCGCTTAACCAAGAAACTATCGTATTATGCCTTATGTTTGCGAAGAGTGATGTTATCGTAAGATTAACGGTTTGACGTGGCGGATTTAGGAACAACTAATTTTCAATATTCTATAATGCTTATTAATTGTGTTAAATTTCAATTTTACTACTTCACCCGCCATGCTTTATGAGTCTTTATATTAGCCACAGGTATTTAAATTTCAATTTGTATTTGTTTTGACATATTTTGGCAATCTTTTATATATTCATATATACTAACTTCATTCAGAATTTCGTCATATTTTTTATACTTCTTTTTATATTCAACTAATCTTGTTATTGCTGAAGAAAAGGAATCATTTAAAAAACCAACTCTAGATAATATATAATTATTGCAATTTGCAGTGAAACTTATATTGTAAAGTTTTTTTAAGTAAAATGCTCTTAAAATATTAGCTTCAATTGTTGGATTCAAATTTTTATAATTTGTATTTTTTTGTATAATATCAAGCGTTTTTGTCTCAATGAACGACTTAAAATGTTTAATATTTAGATTTTCAGAATGTACATTAATCACAAGAGAATCATAATTATAAAAGCAACAATTTGAAATACTTTCAATAATATTATCATCATTCATAACAACTAGATTTTCTTTAAAAGCCCAATTGTTTTCAATGCACCAAATATCGACCTCAAAATCTATTAAAGAAATTTTAAATCCATTTAGCCTGTTTATTTGATGATTGAGTTTTGATGATTTTAGAATTTCAATTGTTTTCTCTTGGGATAAACCAATAATCATGTCAAGGTCTCTTGACTCCTTTTTTAATATAATATCTCTAAGAAATCCTCCAATAATATATGCTGTCCCATAAAAGAAAATTTCATAAATAAATTCACGAAAATTGATATTTGCATGTAAAATTGTTTGAAATTTTTTTCGAAATTCCTTCTTTAAAATATTATAGTCATTAAAAGATGAATACATAAAATTATAAATTTATTCCTTTTAGTTTTTGATATAAAGATATAGAATAAGAATCTGTCATCCCAACAACAAAATCCAAAACAAGTTGAATCCGATTATAAGTATCATTATTATAAAAATCAGTACTATACTTTTCATAAATATGTCGATAACTTGAAGAAATATTTTTATAAAGCCTACTTTCTCTGTTGTTTTTTGTATTATCAAAATTATCAGAAAGAATCCCTGAAACAAAAATGTCTCGCAAACCATATATCGATTCCCATCCAGCAAGTTCAGCTTGCATAATTTTCTTGTTTTCAAAGATTATGTATTGCAACTGTTTAAATGATTCTCTAATATCAGATGCATTGGATTCATATAGAATCTCCTTTTTTAACTGACCTGTCATAATCAAGTTATAATTCTTTTTAAAACAGTTTATTACTTCCTCAATCATTTTTGCCTGAGCAATCACTCTAAACTTTTGAATAACTAAATTTATTTTGTCATTTCCTTTAACTTTTATATCATCGTATAGGTTGTCTAATTTATTGTTTAGGTAAGAATTCTGTATTAAATTCCTACTAAAGACATTTCTAATTTCCTCAAATCCAAGAATACCTAAATTTACACCATCCTCAATATCTGCTGAACAAAATGCAATATCATCTGCTGCCTCTAGAAGATATACAATGGGATGTCTCAGATAGGCAGGAATTAATGGATTTCATAAGGTCAATCACTTATCATAAAATCGAAAAAGATAAAATTCACGGTCCAAGAGATATGGTTGATTTATTTGAGATAGTTAAAAGATACTACTACCATATTGATATGGGAGGATCGATCTCTTTGAAATATGTTTTGCCTGCAGTCTTGAATTCATCAGAATATCATCAGAACAAGTATTCAGTACCAATATATGGTAGTACTGATGGTATACCCAGCATAAATTACAAAGATTGGTCATGGATCAAATTTGATGAAAATGGAAAGGTCGTAAATCCCTACAATATTCTACCTCCGCTTTTTGAAGGCTTATCTGATGATCAGCTTTCAAACTTAATGACTGATGACGACTACCTTAAAGAGGGTGGAGCTGCTATGATGGCTTATGCCAAGATGCAGTTCTCAGAGATGTCTGATTTAGAGTTTGAGAAATTAAGGGAGGGCTTGTTGAGGTATTGTGAGCTGGATACCTTTGCGATGGTGTTATTGTGGGAATATTTTTACAACAGTTTATAATAGAATAATAGCCGGGGTTTTCCTCGGCTTTATTTTTATTTATTATTTGTTTTGTTTGATGTTTTGCAAAACTCACTTGTGAATTTTTCTTGTTTTCTAAACAAAATGTATTGTGATTTATTAGATTGTTTTTGAAATTTATAAAGATTTCTTCTTTAGTAACATTTGTGCCAGAAATACTAAGTTTAAAATGATTACATATCCTATTTTAAGAAAATACTACATAATTAATTACAAAATTCATGTTATTGTTATTTTCTGGTCAAAATTATTATTCTGCTTATACAGAATATGTAAACGTTCATACAAAATATAAGTGTATTTATACATTAACTATAATTTTATCATTTTAATTCCTTATTTTAATATAAATTTATTTTTTATTTCTTAATTAAATTATTATAACTATATTTGCATTTACTATTATTTGCATTTACTATCTAGAATTAATATGTAACTTTTAAAACCTAAACGTATGAAAAAATTATTTACTTTCTTTTTATTTACTTTCTTTTTAAGTAATTATTTGAGTTCTCAGGAAATTACTACACAACCGGTAAACGAAACAGTTTGTGAAGGAGATAATGCTTCATTTAATATAGTAGTTACTCCTATTGGAGATTATGCTTACCAATGGTATTTTATGACTACTAGTGCAAGTGAATGGATAAAATGTACAACAATTAACTATTATATAGGCGGCACTACTGCTTCTTTAACTTATGAAAATGTGCAACTTGAATTAGATAGCAACTTGTATAAATGTAAGGTCTTCTTAAGTAATGATACCCTAACTTCTGATTCCGCAATGCTAACTGTTATGCCTTTACCTGTTGTCAATGCTGGCGATAATGCATCAATTTGTTTTTCGGATGATTTCCAAATAAGTACTGCATCTGCTGCTAATTATGACTCATTAAAATGGACAGATAATGAGAGTGGATCTTTTTCAGATAACACAATCATAAATCCTTTTTATTATCCACCTATAAATTTTACTGGTGATGTTATATTAACATTAACTGTTTATTCTCCATGTGGTGACTCTATTGATGATGCGATACTTACAGTTAACACCAATCCTACTGCAAATTTTTCAGTAGACAATGATATAATTTATGTTGATCACTCTGTAACATTTAGTGATGAATCTAGTAATGATGTAACAGAGTGGGAATGGGCATTTGTAGGAGGAAATCCAGAAACATCAAATGATCAAAATCCACCTGAAATATTATATTCAAATGCTGGTCAATATGATGTTAGTCTTGAAGTTTATAATGATTTTGGATGTTCTGATATATTGATGAAACAAGATTATGTTTTAGTCATTCCTTTGCCTGATGCTGGGTTTACTGCAAATGACGTATATTTGACACCTGGAGACTCAACCAAATTTCAACCCGATTCAACCAATTATATTGAAGCATGGGCGTGGACATTTAATGGCGGAAGCCCTGACACATCAAATGATCAAAATCCAACTGTTACTTATGATACTATTGGAGATTATACTGTAAGTTTAACGGTTACCGATATAATAGGAACTGAAATGCAAAAAATAGAAGCAAATTTTATTCATGTTGGTAATAAACCGGAAGCGGATTTTTCTGTTGACACAACTATGGCAGCTACAGAATATATAATTCATTTTACAGATTTGTCCACCACCTACATGGGCTATCAAAATTCATGGGAGTGGCATTTTGGAGATGGAAATAGTTCTACTTCACGAAATCCAAGCCATAAGTATTCTGACGTTGGTATATATACAATTTCATTAGTTGTTACTAATGATTTTGGAAGTGATAATATAATAGAAGAAGATTTTATAACAATTGGAGAAAAACCCAACGATGATTTTTCAATTTCACAGCAAAAAATTTTTAAAGGAGATTCCGTTCAATTTAGTAATATTCCTACAAGTCCAAATACTGAATGGACATGGATATTTGAAGGCGGACAACCAGATACATCAAATGAACAATCTCCAAAAGTTCTATATTCTTTGGAAGGTATATATTCTGTAGAATTATCCGTTTCAAATCCTTTTGGTTCAGTTGATAAAGATAGTATTATTTCTGTTTATTGCCCAATAGAAATAAGTATTTTTTCAAACCCAAAAAAAATATGTACCGGCGATACAGCAACCTTTGATGCTAATATTAGTGGAGGTTCAAAAAATTACAGTTATAAATGGGAATATTATTCAGATTCAGTAAGTTATTCTTCAAGTACAGATACGCTGGTCAAATATGGAATACGGGATTCTAAAGATTCTCTAAAATTAGAAATTACGGATAATGAATTATCTTATAAAAAGTTTGAAGAAATATATAGAAATTTTGCAATACCACTTCCACCAAAACCAATTATAGTTTCAAAACCAGAGATGATCACTGATAGTACGCTTCCAACATTATTAATTTGTACAGATTCAGGCTATGTTTATCAATGGTTTAGAGATAATGATACTATTGTTGGAGCTACATTACAGTTTTACTACCCACCAAATTATGATTTTGTGTTTTCTTCTGGGGAATACTTTGTTAGAATTAAAGATCAAATAACACGATGTTTTTCTGAAAAATCAAATATTATTGAAATACCTGAAATTCAAAAAGATTTTAAGCAAATTAAAATTTATCCAAATCCAAATAACGGGAGTTTTATTATTCAAATACCAAAAGGGATATTTGTTGATAAAAAAGATGTAATAGCAAGATTATGGAGTTTTGATGGAAAACTAGTAAGTAAATTCATATTTAATAATCAAAATTTAACAAACGAAATAATAACTAACATACCATATATAAAAGGTATTTATTTTATTGAAGTAATTAGTAATAATGGTGAGCATTATAATACAAAATTTATAATTGATTAATAATTAATTTTAAAATAATACACGTATGAAGACAAAAATTTTTACAATACTTCTTTTTTCAATTATATATTCAAGTGCTATTTCCCAATCATTAACTAGTGCTGATTTAAAATTGATCTCTAAAAAGACAGACTCGTTAATTTATGCTTATGAAATGTATTCTGGTTTAAGTGAAGATAATGAAAAAATTTCAGAATATTATATTAATAAATTTAAAAATCTTTTCGATAACAACAATAAATATATTTTCAATGATTTAGGTAATATTGGAATAAAAGAAGATAGGTTAAAACTTGATAAATATATTTTCTGGGTAAAACGTTTATATTCCTCAGGATTAGGTGTACAAATCACAGATATTGTTATAAATAAACCTAAATATCTTAATTATAACAAATACATGATTAAAGTAAATCTCAATAAAAGAGTTTTTGGATTTTTTCGTAACGAAAGAATAGAAGAAAATACTTTCCCATTAATTTTTACAATTAATTTTACTGATAACGGACATGAGTTTAGTAATTTTAAGATTGTGGAGATAAATAGTCCGGATGAAGAATTAATTTTTATTGATAAGGCCAAAAAATGGGAAATTGGAATAATGGCTTCAACATATTTATCTTCTATTACAAATGGCAGTTATAATTCTAACAAAAAGTTAGGTTATAATGCCAATTTTGATTTTACATATTATTATAAAAATCTTGATAAATTAGGATATAATAAAATTGGTGCAGGTTTTGGATTTGGGATATCTACTTTAAATTCAAAATTATTTTTAAATTCATACAAAAATCCAGACTATACCTTTATTGATATTGATGGAGATTCATGTAAACTTATTTCAAACTTATCAAATATAGAAGATGCTATAAATATTCACTTTATTGATTTTAATTTTGAGTTAATAAAATTTAAAAACTCCAAGTTAATTAAGAATATAAATGTTTTCGCAAGTATAAGTTTAGACGTATCTTATGTTTATTATTCGAAATCTTATATTTCCGGTGTTTCAAATGACAAAGGATATTATAGTAAATATCATGCTGTTCTTTATAATATTGAGCCTTATGGATATTTAGAAAATTTTCAATTTGAAAGCGAAAACAATGATATAGAAATTAGCTCATTAAATTGCTCTGCTACATTTACTTGTGGAATAAGTAAGTCGTTATTTAAAAGTTTTGATGCAAATATTGGTTTTAAATACAGATATGGTTCTTTAAGTATTTCTAAAAATATAAAAGCAGGACAACTTGCCATAAGAGCAAATGGAGAACGGTATAATGAATATCGTAGCATATTAGTTATTGATCCAAATCCAAAATATAGTCTTATGGGATTATTTGCCGGTATATCATATAAATTTTAAAGTAAATTAATAACAGATGTTTTATGAAAGTATTTACAAATAATATAAAACAAAAATACGTATTTTCAATTTATAGTAATAATCAAAGGATTAAATCACTTTTATTTTTCGTTATAATACTAATTTCTCTTTGTTTATTTTCACAACATGCAATTTCACAAGAAGTTAAGCTTACTAGAGAATTAAAAAAAACATTGCGAAAAGCAGATAAACAAAACAAAAAAGGAAATTATAATATTGCAAAGGATAATTATTTATATGTAATTGAGCAAAAGCCTTTTCATATAAACTCCTTAATAAAATATGCAAATATATGTTTTAAACATAAGCATGATTATAAAGAAGCCCTTGATAAATATGAAAGAGTTTCGCCCTTGTTAAAAGCTGAAATATCAAGACTTGAGGATCAATATAAACAAAAAAGAAAAACAAAAAAAAGAATAAAGTTTTTAAAAGAAAATAAAATTCAGATAGAAAATAAATTACAAAGTTGTAAATCATATTTAAATGAAAAGCATCAGCAAGAAAACAGAAAGAGTACTAATAGGTTATTAGAAAATGAAAGAAAAAATTCAAGAGAAATTAATGACAAACAAATTAAAAATAATCAAATTGATAATGAAAAAAACAATGATTATAGTTTAAGTGAATTTAATAGTAAAGAAATTGAAGAAAATTGGAATTTGACGGAAAAAAATTTTCGTACTGGCATTATTCAAGTTAATGTAAAAGATAATAAACAGAAGTTGGAAGTTGTCAAAAAAGAGGTAGAAAATCAATTTAATATTCTTAAAGATAGTTCTAAATTATTTGAATTACCATATCATAAAATAACAAAAATAAATCAATTTTGGCTGGACAGAATTAAATTTCAACAATATGATTGGTTCGAAGAACTGAAAAGTAAAGAGTCATATTATAGAGATAGAGTTGACGAATATAATAATTTATTAATAGGGAAAATTAAATTACTAAATGAAAGTGAAATAATTAATAATGAAATTAATGGTATTAGAAAAAAAATATCAATTTTACAGCAAGACAAGGAAAGATTAAACTATTTGAAACAAAATGGATTAGGACAAGAATTGAAATCAAGATTACGAACAATTCCTAAAAGCATTCTTTTAATAGGAAGAATTAAGCATGATGAAAAAGTAGAAAAAAAAACATTACTTGATAAGTTGAAGGACAAAATGATTAAAGAAGCAATAGGTCAGGTTAATGGTAGAAGTATTCTTAATAAAAAATATATTGAACAAGAAGAAATTATTCAATTATTTGAAGTAACTTCAGAAGGTATTGCACAAATATCAAATAAATTTTATAAACCAATAACAATTTCATTTAATGATGGACAAAGAACTTATGAAATTTGTAGGATTGAAGTTTCCCCTTTTGATGAAAAAGAAATTAAGAATGATCAAATTATAGAACAAAAAAATAACGATTCTGTTTTTTATGATATTGATGTATATCAAACTTCATTCAACGATGATTCAACTTTATTGAAATTGCCTAACTATAATAAAGAAAAAATTGATAATCATAAATTTAAAGAAGATGAACTGAAATTTATTAAACAAGAAAACAAGTTTTCTACTAGTCTGAATATTGCCTATAATGATAAAATTAAATCTGCAATAACTTGGTACAATAAAGAAAAGGAAAAAACACTTAAGAAAATTAATAATAACGAAGGACTTTTAAAACAATTACTCATTGATATTGATTTAAAACAAAAAGATTCTATTTCTAATATATTAGATTTAGAAACAATTGATTTGGAAAGTAAAAAAAATTATGAAAAAGAAATAAAAAATTCAAAAAATGAATATGAAAATTTTTATAAAAACAAACTACAGTATATAAATAATTTAAGAGTTATTAATACAGAAATATTATCTGCTGATCAAACATATAAATATGGATATAATAAACTTGCTGAAGAATGTTTTAAGTCTGTGAGTGAAAATCTCACAAAAGGATATTTTAAAACAACCATTTATAAAGAAGTTACAAATAATAATACTTTAGTAGGTTTTAGAGAAGATGTTGTTAATTACGAACCTATTATAGAGTCATTTAGGATAATTACTTTGGGGAATTATTATGAACCTGGAAAAAACAAACGAAATGCAAATCTTTCTTTAAATATGGCATTTGTTATTAAATGGAAGCCTGTAATTTCAGATGAAAAGAATGTTTTTCCTGAAAATAATCATATTGAAACTAAAACTCCAGAAAAACCTTTAACAAAAGTGTATAAAGAACAAACACAACCTGAAAACTCAATTATTTCTAAAGAATCAAATAAAAAAGCCTCTTATGTAAAACCACTTGTTGCGGAGGAGGATATTAACACTCCATCTTATGAATGGAAATGTTTTGGTACAGAATTAACTAGTATAACAAGTTATGGTTGGGATAAAGAAAGTGATTGGGTTATAGCAAAAGAAAAGGAATTAAAAAACATTATTTCATCTTCAAGGAATCAAAGAAAAATAATCAAATCTTTTTTCGGCTCAGATAATTGGCCTATTAATCTAAAGGAAATTATATTGGTAACTAATAATAGTGAAATAAATAAAACTAATAATAGAAGAACATATAAAGCGTATAAAATTCAAAATAACTGGAAAAATGTTTCTACTATAAAAGTATATGCGGGTGATGAAGTGTATATTTTATTAATAAAAGATTAAACAGTATAAAATATGCGTAAAAATATAATAGCTTATATTAACAAATCAATTTACATTGCTGTTTTTATGCTCCTATTGTTAATATCATGCAATAAAAATATTAAGCTTGATAAAAAAATAATTGATTGGGAAAGCGAACAAAGATATAATGTATATAAAATGGCGATAAATGCTCCCTAAAAAATTTTGAGTATAGGATTCTTTACACAATCGAATCTAGAAAACGCTATTGATAGTGCTAAGCTTGAAGCAATGTTTCTATTACCTCAGGTTATAAATTTATTTGTAAAAACACAATCAACTTATATAGTTAATTCAGGAAACAATAAACAAGATAAGTTTTTCAGGAAAATTTTGTCTGTTGGAAATGTATCAATAAGTAACGAACCTGAATTTAAATTAATTAGTAAATTTAAAGATAATGGAAAATTCTCTGTGGCAATAATTGCAATTGTTAACAGGAATGATGTTATTAACAACTATATGCAATATACTTCTCATTCGAAATCTGATAGGGAAAAAAAATTTAATAGTAATATTAATAATAAATTCCTAAATTCTTTTAAAAAACTAATTACTAATAATTAATATTTCTGTATGAAAAGGATTATATTATACATTTTTTTTCAATTGCTTTCAGTTTCTATATTATGCCAGCAGGATAATTTTAATATTCCTCAAAGATTTGAATTAAAAATTATCTCCCCATGTCCTATAAAGGCTACATCTTGTGATTATAATTATGGACTTACTCCAAGATTAAGTAAGTCTGGAAATATTGATAAAATATGGACCGATAAAGATGGTGAATTTATGTCATTTTATTATGTTTTATCTCATAATTTTATAGATACGCTTCGTTTTACACCAAATCAAAACATTAGATTTTGCGAGGGTAATTTTGCCGGAGTTAATATTGGGTTTTATGGTGTTTATTCCGCAAAATATCCGCAAAATTATTATTTCCCAAAACATGGTAATTTAAATGATACAAAAAGGGAAATTCAGGTGCCTCAACTAATTAAAGAGTTGTTAAGAAGTGGAAACTTTATTAAAAGCGAAGGTTTAGAGAATATTAAATTAATTATTGTTGATGTTTTGAATCAAACAAAAGATACAAACCCCAATCAATATTTCAGAAATCAAGGATTAAAAATACTATCCAGATTTTTTTATATTTTGTGGGATACTAAAAGAAAAAAAAATCCACCGAAAGTTTATGAAAATTTCAAAAATTATTGCCATGTTTTACCATTATTTAATAATTATGAAAATGATAATTTGATTACAGAAAGTAAAATAAAAGAAGAAAAATATGTTAAAAATAATATCAATGATTTTCAATCTCCCGACAGTGAATATCAAAATCTTAAAACACAAATAAAAAATTATTTTCATACAGATTTAGATGGCATAGAAATATTGAATGATAATTTTAGAATTGAATTTCCGAAAATTAAAGGAGAAATAATCTTACATGGGTTGAAAACTAATCGCCCAATACTACAAGGTCCTTATAGATTAAAGCTTAAAGGTCCTTATAGATTAAAGCTTGAACCTAATAAAATAAAAATTAAGTTATTTCAACAAATTAGTAATAGACGTAATAAAAGCAAAGAAGATCCTGAAGCAAGAATACTCTTAGATAAAGCGAACAAGGATATTATTTTTTCTTTAAATAGTAGAACAAATATTAATGATATTAATATTGAATATTTCTCTTCGGATCATTTTTTGCAATATCCTAAAATTTATTCGAATCCCAAGCAAATTATTATCAAACCAAAAAACAATGATTATTTTGAAGTATCCGAAAATATTTTTGATGAAAAAACAAATTCTATAAAAGCACTGATTAAATTTAAAAAAGATACTTTGAAATTAGATTTAACAGATATTGAAGGAAATCAAATACATGATGATTTTGAAGTACAAGTTTACTATCACAATATTCCTTTAATGAGTAAATTTATCCAAAATGGTGAAATTTCAGATTTATACTGTCATAAGGATGTTAAATACAAATTGAAATTAAAAAATAATAATTTTTTAAACCAGAAACTAATTTCAATTTCAGAAGCTGATTTCAAAACCACAAAAACTATTCAAGTTAAATCAGAATTAGTAGAGTTTTATATTGAGCTGTTTGAATCAAAAACATTTAATCAAATGTTAAATTTACCAAAAGACGTTTTTATAATAAATAAAAATAAAAATAAACTCCCTATAGAGTTTAATTTACCTGATTCTTTGAACCAATATTGGATGATAACTTCTAATACCAAAGACAGATTATTAGAGGAAACAGAAAAATTTATTGAGATAAAAAAAATACCTGTTTGCAGAAAAATAATAAAAAGAAATATA
>CAYOKJ010000059.1:0-18774 GCA_964404485.1 uncultured Bacteroidales bacterium
ATGATGAAGATGCAGGAGCAGAATTTAATTACATTTTCGATCACTGCGATTTAAAGACCGAATTAAACATTACAAATCCGATTTCATATCTTAATTGTCTTAAAAATGAGAACCCTCTTTTTGTTGATTATGAATCAAACAATTATATGCCTGACTCTCTTTCTCCTATTAGAGATATCGGAAGCATACCAATAGCTGAAATCGTTCCAATGGATATTATGGGCAACAGCCGAACAGAATCACCTGATCTTGGGGCATATGAATTTATACCGGGAAATTATTAGGGTAAAAGATAATAGTGAAAAACAAATGAAATTTTATTTATAATTTTTCTATTTTATAACTATCCAAAACCAATCACTTTTAACATTTATTACTAATATATAAAGCCAAACAACCAAAGCAGAATTTTGTTTTCTAAGCCATATTCAATATCATAGGTAGCTATGAACGCATTCTTCAAGTAGAAGCCCAAAAATGCTACAGTATGTATTTCTACCAAAAAATAATATACAAAACAGCCACAATTGCTGTAAGTATCATAGCACCAATATTAAATGACATTTTAGTATGGAATAAGCCTTTATACAATTCTATTCCTTTAGGATCGTCAGTTTTTCTTTCAATAAAACTTATTAAAATTGCGATACCTGATAATGCAAGAAATACAACTCCCATCCTATCTAAGAATGGTAAAGAACTCCATAAAACTTTAATAGCAAAAGACAAAGGAATTGTTAGAACAGCAACAGAAAGTGCAGCATTTGCTGTAATCCTTTTCCAAAATAATCCAAAGCAGAATATCACAACAACACCTGGAGTCACAAATCCGGTAAACTCCTGAATATATTGAAACGCCTGATCAAGATTTCCCAGTAAAGGTTTTGCAGTAAAAACAGCAATAACCAGAGCAACCAAACTTGTTACACGACCAACAGTAACCATCTTTGTGTCACTAACATTTTTATCGATAAATCTTTTATAAATATCCATTGTAAAAATTGTAGCAGTTGAATTAAGCATTGAAGCAAGAGATGAAACAATTGCAGCTGCAAGCGCAGCAAATGCTAATCCCCTAACTCCTGCCGGTACAAAATTATGCAACAACCAGGGATAAGCTTTATCTGATGGCTCAAGTAATGTTCCTGAATCTTTTGTTAAAACAAATGCTGCAATACCCGGGATTACAACAATTAAAGGAATTAATATTTTTAAGAAACCCGCAAAAATAACTCCTTTTTGTGCCTCGCGAATATTTTTTGCAGCCAAACCTCTTTGAATTATATATTGATTAAAACCCCAATATGAAATATTGGCAATCCACATTCCACCAATTAGCACACCAATTCCGGGAAGATCCATGTATGCATCCTTTGTTCCTCCATTTCCATCAGGAATAATAAGTTGCCCTTTTTCAAGAATCATGTTAAATTTCTCAGGGGCACGTTCAATTAACTCCCTGAAACCAGCAATAAAACCATTACCATCTGAAACGGCATCAAGAGCAAGCCAGGTAGTTACCAATCCACCACCAATAAGCACAATTACCTGAACAACATCTGTCCATGCAACAGCAGTTAATCCTCCATAAATCGAATAGATTGCAGCAAACAATGCAAGACCAATAATTCCGTAAAATAAAGGCACACCCATAATAGTTTTCAAAGCAATTGCACCAAGATAAAGTACAGAAGTTAAATTCACAAAAACATAAACCAACAACCAAAAAGTTGCCATAGCAGTTCTTACTCTGCCATCATACCTCATTTCAAGAAATTGAGGCATTGTATATATTTTCTTTTTAATAAAAATAGGTAGAAAAAATTTACCAACAATAATCAATGTTATTGCTGCCATCCACTCGTATGTAGCAATCCCTAAACCTATTGCATAGCCCGAACCGGACATACCGATAAATTGCTCAGCAGAAATATTTGAAGCTATAAGTGAAGCACCAATTGCCCAAAACGGTAATGACTTACTTGCAAGAAAATAATCCTGAGCAGTTTTTTTTTCACCTTTTTTAGTCCTTGAAACCCACAATCCAATAAAAACAATTATCAAACCATAAGAAATAAAAACAGCATAATCTAAAGTTGAAAAACCTACACTTCCCATAATTAAGTTATATTTTATGAATAGATGCAAATATATGAAAATATTAAATTGAGGCAGAACTTGAAATTGTAAAATTATTCAAACTAAATTTCAATGATAATTCCAATAAATTATGTATTATTGTATATGAATTATTAAACAGAAATTCTAAAAACATGAACCGATACGCATTATTTATAATAATTGTAATGGCATTTTCTGCATGTAATTTCAATTCACAAAAAAACAAAAAAGAAAAAACTCAAAATAAGATGACTATCAATAAAGAAATTTTTGGTAAAATTGATAAGCAGAAAATATTCATATATACATTAGTGAACAAAAATGGTATTACAGCAAAAATCACCAATTATGGTGGAATTTTAACTTCCCTTTTAGTTCCTGATAAAAACGGGAATTTTAAAGATATCGTTCTTGGCTTTGATAATTTGGATGATTATCTAAAGAGTCATTCGTACTTCGGTGCAATTGTCGGAAGATATGCCAACAGAATTGCAGATGGCAAATTCACTCTTGATGGAAAAGAATATAATCTAGCAATAAACAACGACCCAAACCATCTTCATGGTGGAATTATAGGCTTTGATAAAGTGGTTTGGAATACGGAAGAAATTAAAATTAAAAATGCCGTTGGAATCAGATTAAGTCATTTAAGCATAGATGGTGACGAAGGTTACCCCGGTAATCTTGGCATTATTATAAATTATTTTTTAACAGATAGTAACGAACTAAAAATCGAATACAAAGCTGTTACTGACAAAGCAACACCTGTAAACCTTACTCATCATAGTTATTTTAATTTATTAGGCGCAGGTGAAGGCAATATTTTAAGCCATGAGTTAATGATTGATGCTGACAAATATACAATCGTAAATAAAGATTTTATTCCTACAGGGAAGTTAATTGAAGTAAAATCTACTCCTTTTGATTTTACTTCAGCAAAAATGATTGGAAAAGATATCTCCAATGTTGAAGGAGGATATGATCATAATTTTGTTTTAAATAATTTTTCGGGAGAGATAAGAAAAGTTGCAGAAGTAATTGAAATTGAATCAGGGCGCAAAATGACTGTATTAACAGATCAACCGGGTATGCAATTTTATACAGGGAACTTCCTTGATGGAACAGAAACAGGAAAAAACAATAAAGTTTACGAAAAACATTTTGGGTTCTGTCTCGAAACACAATATTTTCCAGACAGCCCGAATCAAGTTGATTTTCCTTCATCAATATTACGAGCCGGCGAAACTTATTATCATAAAACAATATATAAATTTTCAACACAGTAATACTAATTTTATTTTGTTCTTTGTACGAAAATCTTTTTTAATAAAACAATATTTAATAACACGGTTTTTTATAATTCAAAGTATTAATGGGTTTTCTTTTATTTATTGAATTTCATTTATATAAATGAAATAATTCGTTAATGTATTTTATTAAAAAAAATATTAAAACCCTGTTGTTTTATTGAATATTATTTATTTGTTTTGCTTAAATTTCAATTTTTATTAAATGGAAAACATTTATATTGTATTAGTAGGAGTTTTATTTATTCTAGCAATTTCAGATTTAGTTGTTGGAGTGAGTAATGATGCTGTAAATTTTCTTAATTCAGCAATCGGATCAAAAGCTGCTCCATTCAAAATAATTATGTTAATTGCTGCTTTGGGTGTATTATTTGGAGCAGTATTTTCAAGTGGCATGATGGAAATAGCCCGAAAAGGAATTTTTCATCCTCAGTATTTTTATTTTTCAGAAATTATGGTAATATTTCTGGCAGTAATGATAACTGATGTATTACTGCTTGACATGTTCAATACTTTCGGATTACCAACCTCTACAACAGTATCAATTGTATTTGAACTTTTGGGTGCTGCTGTTGCTGTGGCAATTTACAAAACATCTACCAATCCAAGCACTTCAATGCAAGTTGGTGATTATATAAACTCAGAAAAAGCCTTAGCAATCATTGCTGGTATTTTATTATCGGTTATTGTTGCTTTTAGTATAGGTGCTTTTGTTCAATACTTAATCCGAATTGTATTTTCATTTAACTACAAAAAAACTTTAAAAAATTATGGAGCTATTTGGGGCGGAATAGCAATTGCTGCTATTACATATTTTATTCTTATTAAAGGTGTAAAAGGTGCTGCATTTATGTCGGAAAGTACAAAAGAACTTATTAAAGAAAACACCATATTTATTCTTCTAGCCAGTTTTATTGGTTGGACAATTCTTCTACAATTACTAAGCTGGTTGATTAAAATAAATGTATTAAAACTTATTGTTTTAGTCGGGACTTTTGCCTTAGCAATGGCTTTTGCTGGAAACGACCTGGTAAACTTTATTGGTGTTCCTCTTGCAGGATTAGCTTCATTCAATGATTTTATTGCAAATCCCGGTGCTGATCCAAATAGTTTTTTAATGACTTCTTTGCAAGACAAAACCCAAACTCCCGCACTTTTGCTAATTCTAGCCGGATTAATAATGGTATTAACATTATGGTTTAGCAGAAAAGCCAGGGGAGTTGTAAAAACAACCCTTGACCTTAGTCGTCAGGATGAAGGTGACGAACGATTCAAGTCATCAGCTGTTTCAAGATCAATTGTAAGAAGTTCTTTAAACCTTAATAAAGCTGTATCATTTATAATTCCACGTGTGGTTAAAACCAAAGTATCACAACGATTTCAACTCACTGAAGAAGTTGATGGAACTTCCTTCGATCTGGTACGTGCTTCAGTAAACTTAGTAGTAGCAAGTATTCTTATTTCATTTGGTACATCATTAAAACTCCCTCTATCAACCACTTATGTTACATTTATGGTAGCTATGGGGACTTCACTCGCTGACAAAGCATGGGGACGAGAAAGTGCAGTTTATCGTATTACCGGCGTATTGTCAGTAATAGGCGGATGGTTTTTTACAGCATTTTCTGCTTTTGTAGTTGCATTGCTTTTAGCATTATTATTTTCATGGGGTGGCATTATATCAATACTAATAATGGTTACTGTTGCTTTATTCATAGTTATAAGAACCCAATCATTTCAAAAAAAACGTGATAAAAAACAAAAAGTTGAAGAACACAGCTATGAAGTTACAGGAGAAAATATTGTTGGTAAATGTTCAATTCAGGTTTCTGATATCTTAACTGAAGTATCAGCTATCTATAATAATTTTTTTCAGGCTCTTGCTAAAGAAGACATAAAAAAACTCAGGGAGATAAATAAGCAAGTTGAAAAGATAAATAAACACACCAAACGACTTAAAGACAATACATATAAAACAATTCATCAACTAAACGAAGATTTAATTGACACTGGACATTATTATGTTCAGGTACTTGACTACTTACGTGAGATAGCTCACTGTATTACATTTATAGTAAAACCAAGTTTAGAGCATGTGGATAATAATCATAAAGGACTAATCCCTGAACAAATTACCGAACTTGGCTTTATAACAAGAGGCGTTGTTGATCTTAATATTATCATTAATAATGTTATTAAAAATAATGAGTATAAGGATGTCGTCAAAATTTTGTATCATCAAAAAATATTACTTACTGCTATTGAAGACTATCGGAAAAATCAAATTAGAAGGATTAAATACAAAGAGGCAGGAACTAAAAACAGTATGCTATATATTACTATCCTTGCCGAGACAAAGAATTTATTACTAAATACAATTAACCTTGTAAAATCTCAAAGAGACTTTATTTTAGCAAATAATAAGGAGGAAATATAAACCTGCAACTTATACACTTTAATATATAATACCAACACCTGACGGGTAAAAATTGAACTCTGTTAATCAATTCAACATATACAACAAAAGAGCTACCAAAACGGCAGCTCTTTTGTTAAATATTATAATTTAATTTAGTCCTCCTGATAAGGGGTTATTAGTTCAATTAATTCAGGAAGATCCATTCCAAGTTTTTTAAGATGCGAAATTTTTGGAACACCATTTTTTGTCCATCCTCTTCTCAGGTAAACTGCATCAAGAAGTTTTTCGTATTGTTCTTCTCTATATTTACGAGTGATAGCAACTTTTTCTTCAGTAGATTTTCCTTCAGGATTCACACCAATTTTTTCTTTCATTTGAGTATCGTATCTCTCAACTCTTGATTCGTATTCTTCATTAGTAACAGGACCTGCAGCTCGATAAGGCTGAGCATCATGTTTACGCGTCCCGAATCCTTTTCTTAAATTAAAAATTCTCTGGAAATTATAAACTCTTTCCGATTGATTTATCATTTCTTCTTTGTCGAAAGGCTTTCCTGTAACTGCTTTATAAATTTCAACATAGTTGTCAACGTGCTCAGGAACTTTTGCAGGTTCATCAGTTTCAGCATTATTTACAGGTTCAACGTCATTCCAAGGAAGTTTACATAATCCCTGAAGTCCAAACCATGTTCTAAACATTGGGAAATAATGCAATGCTTCAGCTTTATCTTCAAAAGTAGGGATCTGGTTGTTAACCATGTCCATAAAAATCAACCAAGCTTCATCGTGTTGAGGACCTTTGTTTGTCATTGCAAAACCACCTTGCTGTGCAAGCGATTCTTTTGAAACATATTCAGAATATTCAAGTCCTTTATTTTCCATTGCAATATCTTGAAGGAAACCAGCATCGCCCCATCCTTTTTCAGCAAACATTTTTTTCATTTTGCGGGTTCCCATTCCGGCGATTACACCAAAACCTTCACCTCTAGCAAGCTGGTGAATAAGTTCCATAGCTGCATCAGCATTTCCAAAGTTTAGTTTAAGTCCCCCTGTTCTTTCTTCATTAAGAATACCGTTTTCGTAACATTCCATAATAAAGGCAACTAAGGTTCCCCATGAGATTGTACAAATTCCGTAAGTATCACAATAGAAATTTGCTTCTATAATATAATCAGGATTAAATATTCCCGCGTTTGATCCAAGTCCACCGGCATTTTCATATTCAGGCCCGTCAACAATAACGCTATCGCCTTTATATGGTCCGGTTCTTATTTTGTAATTGTCAACACCTTTGGTGCAAGCCATGTTACAACCAATCCAACATCCATCAGGAATACCTTGGGTAAAACGTTTTTTCCACACATCACCATGAATTTCATCAGCTTTAGGATGAGACCCGAATTTATAATTATGTGTAGGAAGAAGATCATAATCATTCATAATGTTAACAAGATGAGCAGTACCTTTTGTTCTCATTTCAGCTTGAGAATCGTCAAGCTCTCTCATTTCTTTATTAAATGTTTTTCCTTTTTCTATTATTTTTTTCAGGTCAACAACATTATTAAGGTTTCCTTTAATTCCAGGAACTTTAGCAACAATGGCTTTTATTTTTTTATTTCTGAAAACAGTACCGATTCCACCTCTGCCTGCTTGTTTCAAACGAACAAGCTTTCTTTTTGGATCATAAAAACTAAAGTTTAGCATTCCGATTAAAGAGTTATCAGCAGCAGAACCTGTAGAAACAACACCAATATTTTTCTTATCCCTGTCATCATCAGCAAAAGCTTCAGTAAGTTTTTCAGCAAGAACATGACTGTCAATTGGTTCTTTTGGAGCTTCAAATATTTCAACTTTATGATTTACTCCATCAATATAAATGATGACTTCTTTTTCGGATTTTCCTTGTAATTCTAAAGCATCAAAACCTGAGAATTTCAAAAAAGGACCAAAAAATCCACCAACATTACTATCTATAATTGATTCGGTTTGCGGAGAGATAGATACTACAAGCGATTTACCAGCACCTGAATATTGGGTAATCCCACCAATAGGACCTGAAGCAATGTTTATCTCATTCTCAGGATCGTTCCATTTGGTTTCGGGTTTGGTAGCATCCCACAAAAGTCGAAGTCCGTAACCTTTACCACCAATAAATTTTTCCTTCATCTCGGCAGGTACATCTTTTTCTTTTATTTCATTATCAGAAACGTTGATGTATAAAATTTTATCGGTATATCCTTTTTCTAATGGAGTCCAATTATACTTCCATTCTTTTAAAAGATTATGACTGTTTTTAAAATTTGTGAATCCCATATTATTTTGTTTTTATTAGTTAGCTAATATTATTGTTTTTATTAATTTGGAAACAAAATTAAAAATAATTATAATACATAATACAATAAATAATTTAGAGATATTATAAAAATTTGATTTTGATATTGATTTCTCAATAATTATTTTTATCACAGCCTCTTAGGTTGAAATATCTGGCTAATTTTTTTATAGTATGGGGCTTTGCATCAAGTTAATATATCTCAGCCCTATAAGCTAAGTTGATAATTTCTGTTTTAAAAAATTAATGAAAGTTTTCTTAAAAATCACATAGAATTTAATTAGCTTTGAATTAAAATATTTTGATTTTCTTTACAAAAAAAATAATATTATGAAGTTTGATGCAATCAAAAAATTACTAAGTTCGAAAACTGTTGGTATTGCAGGATGTGGCGGTTTGGGTTCGAATTGTGCAGTTGCTCTGGCAAGAGTTGGAGTTGGAAATATAATAGTAGTAGATTTTGATGTCATTGAAAAAAGTAATCTCAATCGTCAATATTATTTTTATGATCAGATTGGCAAAAAGAAATCGACAACTTTAAAGGAAAATATTAACAAGATAAATCCTGAAGTCAATGTAATTGCAATTGATAAAAAACTAGATTCCGAATCTATTACTGAAACTTTTAAAGATTGTAACGTGATTGTTGAAGCTTTTGATAAAGCAGAAACGAAGCAGATGTTAATTGAAACTGTTTTAGAAAATTTTCCTGATAAAGCTATTGTTTCAGGAATTGGAATGGCCGGCTGGGGTGATAATTCTTCGATAAAGACAGTTCAGCATAATAACTTATTTATTTGCGGAGATCAGAAATCTGAAGTTTCGGAAGATAATCCACCTTTAGCTCCAAGAGTTGGTGTGGTAGCAAATATGCAGGCAAATAAGGTTTTGGAAATTCTGTTAAGAAAATGAAATTTGCTTCTGCCAGGAATTTAGTGGGAAATAGAGATTTTAACAAAAAAATAATCAAATGAAAATAATACTAAATAACAGGGAAGAAATATTTAAAGTAGATAAGCTAACTATTGACGAACTCATAAAATTAAAAAATTTTTCTTTTCGGCTACTCGTCACTAAAATTAATGGGGAGCTAGTAAAAAAAGAAAATCGTGGAAATGCAATTATCGTTGAAGGTGATACTGTAGCAGTAATTCACATGATTAGTGGAGGTTAATTTGAAGTTTAGGGTTTGAAGTTTCAGTTTTAAACTATCTCAGCTACAACAAAAGTACTTCCACCAACAAAAACCAAATCATTAATGCCAGCATTGTTTGTTGCCGTTTCGAAAGCTTTCCTTACTGATGAAAATGAGTTGCCTGAAAGTCCGTATTTAAACGCTATATTTTTTAATTCTTCTTGATTCAAACCACGCGGAATATCAGCTTTACAGAAATAATAAATTGCATTTTTTGGAAGAATTTGAAGAATCGAGTCTATGTTTTTATCATTAACTACACCAATTACAAAATGTAGTTTATCAAAAACCATTTTGCTAATTTGAGAAATAATTGATGTTATTCCATCAATATTATGTGCGGTATCACAAATAGTGAGAGGGCACTTATTTAGAATTTCCCAACGTCCCAAAATACCAGTATTTGTTTTTACTTTCTCAATACCATCACGAATAATATTATTACTCAAATCAAATTTTTCTTTTATCAGATCTAATGCTTGTAAACTACTTTTAAGATTTTTTATTTGATAATCTCCAAGCAGTGGCAATTTCAGGTTCTCAATAAAAATTTCATTGTCTTTCCAAACATCAAAAACATTGAAGTCAATATTTGATGTTTGTAGTTTTTTAATTTCAAAATGTTCATCAGCAAAATAAATTTTCGCTTTTTTATCTTTCGCTTTTTCAGTATAGATATTTTTAATCTGAGCTTGCGTTTCACCGATAACAATCGGAGTATTTTTCTTAATTATTTCAGCTTTTTCTTTTGCAATTTTTCTTATTGTGTTCCCAAGAAATTGTGTATGATCAAGCCCGATATTTGTTATCACCGAAAGTTCAGGATTTAATAAGTTAGTGGAATCAAGCCGTCCACCCATTCCAACTTCCACCACAGCAATATCAACATTTTCATCAACAAAATATTGAAATGCCATCCCAACGGTCATCTCAAAAAACGAAGGTTGGATTATCTCAAAATCAGATTTGTTTTTTTCAACAAAATCAACAACATAATCTTCTTCAATCTTTTTCCCGTTAACCTTAATTCTTTCCCTGAAATCTCTAAGATGAGGCGAAGTATAAAGTCCGGTTTTTATCCCAGCCGACTGCAATACAGAAGCAATTATATGCGAAACAGAACCTTTACCATTTGTTCCGGCAATATGTATTGATCTGAACTTATTTTGTGGATTATCAAGAATATTCAGAAGATCAATTGTAACATTTAAATCAGCTTTGTAAGCAGCTTTCCCAATACGTTGGTACATAGGCAACTGACTAAAAAGATAATCAATAGTTTCACTATAATTCATACTACAAAGATAAGGAGAAAATATTTTAGTAGTCATACATTAATAAAAATCCATACGGGTTAACTTCGTGTTGCATATTTTGCTTTGCAAGGATTTGAACTTCATTTGCAAAAAAGGCTTATAAAAAATACAAAATAATAGATTTAGCTTTATAGCATGCAAAATAGCATAACAAAGCAGAAAAGGATATTTTTACATATCTTTATCCTGTTCTTGATTTTCAAGATACTACTACGAACTAAATAGTTTATTTCTAAATACGAAAATGATGAAGTCCTAAAATAAATTTATTTTTTGTTAACATAACTAATATTTTATTATTTTTAACAAAAATTTTAAATTATGAAAACCCAAACACCACCTTTAATTTTTTATGAATATATTATATATTATAATGTCTAATCATTAATATTTATTGTTATTAGTCGAAAAAGTACATTTTAAACAATCTAAACAATAATAATTATTTCAAACAAGCATAGTAATTAATTTATGAATAATCAACAACAACCCACACAACATTCACTGCCACAAAATTATAACCAAGGTGGTTACTATCCTCAGCAAAATAGTGTAGTATCAGTCGGTGATTGGATGTTAACTATATTTATTATGGCAATTCCTTTTATTAACATTATTATGCTTTTTGTATGGGCATTCAGCGGTGGACCTAATAAGAGTAAAGCAAACTGGGCAAAAGCATCATTATTATGGATGCTTATAATAATGATAATTAGCTTTGTAATCATTGGATTAATTGGAGGAGCACTTCTTTCAAATTTATTTTCTGAATTCGAAATATTTTAATACTAAATCAAATTTTGAACTAAAAAAACATCAGGAAATATTCCTGAATTAAACAAAAAACTAAAACAATTTTATTAACCTTAAACAATTAAATTATGGAAAAAAAAGAAACAATTAAATCAGTAACTTTTATTTTGGCAGGTATGCTGCTGCAAATCTTCAATGGAATAGGCAGTGGATTTTCAGCCAATCTTATTGCAATTTTTGGACTAATCTTATTTTTAATAGGCTTAAATAAATTAAAAAATGGTTTGGATCCGGCAGGACAAGGTGCTGTAAAAATGTTATTTATCGGAGTAATTATTGGGCTGGTAGGAACATTTTTTGATCTTATACCTTTAATGGGTTTGATAGCTACAATTTTATATATTGTTGCTTTTGTATTTGAACTCATAGGATTTATTAAATTAAAAGAATCAGCTACAATTGGTGAAATAGGGAAAAGTGGAGCAGGCCAATTAGTAATAGCATTAATATTACTTCTTGTTGTTTGTGTATTCTGGTTAATCCCTTTCGTAGGTGGAATATTTGTTTCCATTTTATCTCTTATAGCTCTTTTCTTAGCTTTTAATGGATGGATAAAAATTCAAGCAGGAATTATTGGTGAAGAAATGCCACAAATAAAACCTATAACTTATATTCTAATTGGTACATTATTAATGTTTAGTAATACTGCAACAAGTGGGTGGGCAGCTGCTATTGCCTCTATCTTTGGATTATACTTATTACTTAAAGGTTTTAAACAACTTAGCGAAAATATTGATGAAACAGGACAAGCTGCAATTAAATTATTAATAATTTCAATTTTTATTGGAATAGCTGCTTCCTTATTAGATATTGTAGCATCAATATTGGATATTTCATCAGGAAATATTCTTGCTATGGCAGGAGCTACTCCGGGAACCCTTGATTATATTGTAGTTATACTTTTTGCAGGTGCTTATATTGTTCAATTCATTGGTTATTTAAAACTAAGAGCATCTTCTACAATTGGAGAAGACGGAAAAAGTGGTGTTATGTTTTTGATGATTGCTATGATTTTGGCATTACTGGCAAGTTTAATTGGAATAGTTCCTTTAACAGGACTTGTTACTTCACTATTGGCTCTTGTAGGACTTGTACTTGTTTTCTTTGGCTGGGTGAAAATTCAAGAAGGTTTTATAGCTCAAAAATAAGTTCGAGATACAACTTTATTAAAAATAAAGTATTGTAATTTATGCCGAATACTAAGTCTGGATCAAAGAACAGAAAAAGGCTAATACTATTAATGGGAATAATTGTTTTCATCTTGGTTTTTCTTGTTGTTTATTTACAAATAAATTTCACTAAACCAACAGAAAACAATTTCCATTGTAATATTACATTAAAAGATGGAGATCTGGTTTTTAGAAAAGGACGAAGTATCGAAAGTCAATTAGTATTAATAACCGACAGAGCATCGTCTTATTCACATGTTGGAGTTATTTACATTTCAAATAACACACCATATGTAATACATACTACACCCGATGAATCATCGTATGCTATTGATTACGTTAGAATGGAAAAATTATCTGATTTCTTCAGTTCTGAAAATGCATCCAGAGGTAGTATATTTCGGCTAAAAAAACAATACACAAATTCAGCAAAATTAGCTGCATTAAAAGCAAAATCTTTTTTCGACAATAAAATTGTTTTTGATGCAGCTTTTGATATTAAAACTGAAAACAAACTATACTGTACTGAACTGGTTTGGAAGGCATATCAAAAAATCGGTATTGATTTAATACAAGGTAAATATGATAAACTTTTTTTGCCTTTTGTGAAAGACTTTGTTATTTTACCAAGTTCACTATTAAACAGTTATTATTTAAAAGAAATTTATTATTTTTAATCAACATTAATCAATTATTCTATTAACCTTAAAAACTTACAATTATGAAAAAATTAAGTCTTATTTTAAGTCTTATTATTGCAAGCTTTGTATTATTAACCACTTCTTGTGGTACGTCATCATCTTCCTCACCTGCTGATATCAGTAAGAGTATTCTGAAAAATACCGAAAAAGGAAATTCTGATGCTGTTATAGCTGTTTTTTCAACCAATGGCAAAGAATTATCTGAAGAAGACGAAGCTAAATTAACTGCTATGATACTAATGGGACAAGAAGAAATAAAAAAGAAAGATGGCCTCAAATCAGTTGAAGTTATTGAAGAAAAAATCAACGAAGCAGGTGATGGAGCCAAGGTAGATTTGAAAATAGTATATGGTAACGGAGAAGAAGATACGTCAACTTATAAATTTGTTATGGTAGATGGCAAATGGAAATATACAATGAAATAAATCATTAATAGTTTTATTTTAGCGTCAAAGCTTTATTACAAATTAAACTAAAATGAGCAGGCGGGTTAATCCGTCTGCTCAATCTTAGAAACAATAAATAACTACTTCACAGCAAAACTAAGAAGTTTATCAAATAAGGATTTCTTTCAGTACGATGCAAAGCGTCGGAATATTAAACACATTTGTACTTGACGGACTAATGGACTCTAGTTTAAATACAGCAATAAAATCAGGAGACCTCAGCTTATTATGTTATGTGATTACCGGATTTGGTTTATCAATATATGATACAGATATTTAAAAAGCATTTGAATACATGAGTATTGCAAGAGATTCTGCAAGAAAACTACCTTCACCTTCAAAGGAACTGGTTTATGCGTTGACAAAATCAAGTATTATTAACTTAAAAAACAACAATACAGAGCAAGCCAGAATATTCTTAAACGAAGCTTTAACTTTAGCTAAAAAAACAAACTACACAGAACTTGCTTCTTTTCGCAGGTATTGAAATTGATATTTTAAATTTTATTCATTTTATGATTTTAAATTTCTTTTTGTAATTTTATTGGCAAATGAATAATCAGCAACAAATAAAATCAATTGAAAATATTTTAGAAAATCTAAAAAAAGTTTTAGATGAAACTCTTTGGGAAGGAGATCCAAATTTATACACAAGCGACAGGATGCTCTTGCCATGGATTGAAGAAGATGCTGAGTACGAAATCAAAAAACTCAAACTTTCTAAAGATAAAGAAGTTTTTTATTTGCAAAAATTACACAATCTCTTTGGAGAATATTCTGATGCTAATCCATATTTAAAAAGAAAAAAAAGGTCAAATAAAAAATAGATTTTTTAAATTTATTTTGTAAAATTTACAATTTAAACTACACTTTTGTTTATATAAAAACCATTTTTTCTTAGGCATTTTAACATTTTAGAAATACTCATAATTACTTTTAGAATAATTATACCAAATGAACATCCAAATTACCGATATATTTCGTTTCTTTTTTCCTTTCTCTACGTTAAATATTATTTCCGTCCGTACGGATGCAAAGAATATTTGCTTTGACAAAGAAAAAAATATTTCAAAATATTTATCAGCAATTTAGAAATTCAATTGGTATTAAACCTCCGCAGAAACCATTCTATGTTTTCCACTCAAATCGCTTTTCAATACAACTTTATTGAAACTGAAATCCAAAAGCATTTTTTTTACTTCATCTCCAAATGCTTCATTAATCTCAAAATATAATTTTCCATTATTTCTTAAATGTGATTTTGCAAATTCGGAAATAGCTTTATAAAAAATCAAAGGATCATTATCATTAACAAACAAAGCAGATTCCGGTTCGAAATCAAGAACATTTTTTCTCATCAGTTTTTTCTCCGATTTACGAATATAAGGAGGGTTACTTACAATAACATCAAATTTATGCAAATTTTTTATTTCATTTTTATTGAGAATATCAATTTCAAGAAAATTAATTTTCAAATTATGATTTATAGCATTTTCTTCTGCTACTTTTAAAGCTTCGGTAATTTTATCAAGAGCGTAAACTTCCGGGTTTTTAAGTTCGTTTTTTAAAGAAATTGCAATACATCCGCTGCCGGTTCCAACATCAAGAATTTTAATTTTCTCACGGTTTTTATTTTCATTAACGATCAAATCAACTAGTTCTTCGGTTTCGGGACGAGGTATCAAAACATTTTCATTTACATAAAAATCCAACCCATAAAAGTTTGTATTTCCTGTAATATATTGAATCGGTTTGTATTTTTTAATTTCCTTTATTGCAAAATGGATTTTTAAAATATCCGATTCATTTAATCTCAAGTCAGGATTAACAATCATTTCCGTTCTTGAAATATTACAAGTTTCCTGAAATAAAATCTTCAGAATACTTAAACTTTCCTTTTCATTATAAAAATCAAGTAATTCTGTTTTATAATAATCAAAAGCTGCTTTTGCCTTATTTGTTTTAATTTTTATCAATAATATATATATATTTAAATTTCCGACCGAAATTAACTAAAAAAACGTATTTTTGAAGTAACAAACAAAAAAAATACGATATGCAGGGAGATATACTAATAATCAATGAGAATCACAGAAAAGCTGCACAACAAGCTTTACCACTTTTTCTCGATAAGATAAAAGCAAGCAAAAATATTTTTGCTATTACAGTTGCCGGTGAATCCGGTGCAGGAAAATCAGAAATTGCAGCATCAATAGCTGAAGAACTGGACAAGAATAATATCACAAATTTCATTTTCCAACAAGATGATTATTTTATCCATCCACCAAAAACAAACTCCCAAATAAGACTTAATGATATTAGCCAAGTTGGGATTTCAGAAGTTAATCTTGAAATGCTTGACAATGAAATTCAAATGGCAAAAGACGGACAGACATTTTTTGAAAAACCATTAGTTATTTTCGAAAAAAACAGAATCGACAGGGAAACAGTTTTTCTTGAAGATACAAAGGTATTGATTGCAGAAGGAACTTATACAACTTCATTAAATAATGTTGATTTAAGAATATTTATTGACAGGGATTATCACGACACAAAAGCTTCGCGGCTCGAAAGGAACAGAGAAAGGCAAGACTATTATCTCGAACAAATACTTCTGATCGAACATGATATTATATCAAAACATAAAGATTTAGCAGATATTATAATAACAAAAGAATTCGATGCAATTAAACCCTAAATACAAATAATTAATACAAATTTTTAGAATAGAATAATATACTTTTTTTTAGACAAAAGAAAATTAGATATGACTAATAATTTTAAGCATATAGCATTATTAAGCACTCACGGATATTTCGATCCCATTCCACAACTTGGAAGAACAGACACAGGCGGTCAGGTGGTTTATGTTTTGGAAATGGCCAAATACATTTCAAAAACAGGAGTCAAAGTTGATATTTTTACAAGATGGTTCGACAAATCGCAAAAACAAATTGATCCGGTTCCCGGTTATCCCAATGTAAATATTATCAGAATTAAAGCAGGACCATGGGAGTTTATTCCTAAAGAATTTATTTATGATGTACTTCCCGAACTTTCTGAAAACATGATCAAGTTTATAAAAGAAAATAATCTTGATTATGATCTATTCCACGGACATTATGTTGATGCAGGAATAGTTACTTTAGATGTGGCAAAAGCTTTTGGCAAACCATCATATTTTACAGCACATTCAATAGGTGCATGGAAAAAAGATCAGATGAGCGGTAATCCTGAGGAGATGGAAGAGAAATTCAATTTCAAACACAGAATTAGCGAGGAAATAAGAATATTTAAAAATGTGAATGCTCAAACAGTTACTTCTGCTGTTCAGCTTGAGAAGCTCAACGAACTCTACAATTATTTTGCTGATAATATAGAGGACATTCCACCGGGAGTTGATGTTCACACATATCATTTGCCTTCGGATAAGGATTTAAAGAAAAAAACCAAACTGCCTGAAAAGTATATTTTCTGCATTAGCAGAATCGACACAAATAAAGGTCACGATTTCTTACTTTATGCTTTTGATATTGTAAGAAAACAATTACCCGACATCAGTCTTGTGATTGGTGGTGGTTCGCCAAATCCAAAACAAAGAGAAAAAGATCTTTACGGAAAAATGAAAGATATTATTGACAAAAAAGGTATGAATGGCAGAGTTGAATTAATTGGTTATGTACCTGATGAAAAAATGCCAACTTATTATCAGCAGTCACAATGTTTTGTTCTTCCGTCATTATTCGAACCATTTGGCATGACTACCCAAGAGGCCATGGCTTGTGGAAAACCTGTTATCGCTTCTAAATTTGGTGGCATCAGAAATATTATTGTTAATGGAGAAAACGGATTTCTTGTTGATCCATCCGATCCACAGGAATTTGCTGAAGCAATTATTTCTTTGGTAAAGGATGAAGAAGTTCAGAAAAAAGTGGGAATGCAAGCATATAAAACATGCCAGGAACATTTTAGCTGGGAAGCTATTTCTGAAAGTTTTTTGAATTTTTATCAAAAATACTATGATAATGAATAATGATATTTTTATTGAAATTAATGAAGCAAGAAAGGGTAGCAAAAGAGCTGCCCTTTGTACTCTTATAGAAACTAAATGTTCTACACCACGAAAAGCAGGTTCTAAAATGCTTGTTTATGAAGACAAAACTATTTCAGGAACTATTGGTGGCGGCAGTATTGAATTAAATATTATTGAAAAAGCTATTGAAGTTATAGATAAAAATTCAACAGGGAAATTTGTTTTTGATCTTGAAGAAGACCTCGATATGCGTTGTGGAGGATACGTAGAAGTATTTATTGAATCGCTAAATCAAAAAAATTATCTTATAATTTTTGGTGCCGGTCATGTTGGAAAAGCTGTTGCTGGTTTTGCTTCTCAGCTTGGATTTGAAATTACATTTGTTGATAATCGTGAGAATATTATTTCCGGTATTAAAAATCATAAAATCATAAACAAAGATTATCTTAATGCATTTAAAGATATTGATTTTACTGATAAATCTTTTATTATTGTTACAACTCCAAATCACGAATTTGACGAGGAAGTTACAGCTGCATGTTTAAAAGAACCACATATTTATCTCGGTATGATTGGAAGCAAGAAAAAAGTAGAAACAACAAAAAACAACCTCCTTAAAAAAGGTTTTTCAGAGGAAGAAATTGAAAAAATTGATATGCCAATCGGGATTAAATTCAATGCACAAACACCTGATGAAATTGCAATAAGTATTGTTGCGAAATTAATAGATGTAAGAAATTCGCTTTAGCAGTAAATTGGAAATAACTAAAATGATTAAATAAATATTGAAACTTATAAAAATAACAGAAATTTCATCGTTGAAGCAATTAATAATCTCCATCAAAATAACATTAGAAAAAACTCTTTTTATTAATATATGAAAAATCAATCAAATATTTCTTTTGTTCTTGACGATAAAATCG
>CAYOKJ010000060.1:0-17880 GCA_964404485.1 uncultured Bacteroidales bacterium
TTTATCAAATTTTACGAAAAACCAATTAAACCTTTAAAATAAGGTAATAAGGTTTTTTTTATTGTTTAAATATTGTTTCTACTAAGGTTTAATAAAAAAATAAGGTTAAAAAGAAAAAAGTTAAAATATAAAAAATGAAACTGAGTTTTGTACCCGATCTGCAATTCCGGCAAGATGCATTAAAATCTGTTACAGTTTTATTTGAAAGTCAGCCTATGGAAGATTCCATAATGGAAACCAGAACTCCCCAAATTGATTTGTCAAAACTTAAAGTTGATGAACAATTGAAAATTAAATGTGGTAAAGCCCATTTCAATGAATTTGACGAAATTGAATATAAAGTTGTGAATAAAGTTGGGCAATTGATTGGATAAATCGATTTTTAAAAAAAAGAAAAAACCAGAGATAAAATAAAAACAATTAAAAAAAAATCATTGAGATGACCAATTATATTCAGTAAATAAAAGATTGGAATTCCTTTTTTACATTTTTAAATTGGATTTTGAAAAATTTTAACCTATATTTGTGAAGTTTTCAAGTTTAACATAAGTCATTAACCAAATTAAAAACCTTTAAAATGAAAAAGCTATTAGCATTATGTTTTGCTATTGCAGGAATTTTTATGTTTTCTGCTTGTGTAAACCAACAAACAAAAGAAACAAAAGAAGAAATAGTAGTAACAGAGGATAGTGTAGTTGTTTCTGAAACTGATTCAACTGTTGTAATAACACCTGATTCTCTTGTTGTAAAAGAAGAGAAAGAAGATGTAATTGAAGAATAGTTTTTTGTTTCTAAATCTTGTTTGAAAGGCATTCAGAAAGAGACCATTAAAATAATAATATTTTAATGGTCTCTTTTCAATTATTGTTCATGTAAAAAAACAAACCTTTTTTCCAAACCATCTTCCTTAATAAGCGTAAAAACATTGAATTAAAACTAATTTCTGTGAAAAAGCTATTTGATTTCTTTTTTTCCATGAAGCTCTCCGGCATTTTGTTGTTAGTTTTTGCTGCCGTTATTGGAATCGCAACTTTTATTGAAAATGATCTGGGAACACAAGCCTCCAAACTGTTGGTTTATAAATCCAAATGGTTCGAAATTTTATTAGTCCTTCTTGCTATTAGCATGACAGGTGTCATTATTAAAAACAATCTTCTAAAACGAAAAAAATACTCTTCCTTTATTTTTCATATTTCTTTTGTAATCATTTTAGCAGGCTCATCAATAACACGTTACTTTGGTCATGAAGGAATAATGACTATTCGCGAGGGCGAAAAATCTAATGAGATTATTAGCAAGAAAACCTATGTTACAGTAAATATTAATCATGATGGAAAAGATTATCACTTCGAAAACAGTAAATTATTTTCGCTTTATAAAAGTAATTTATTTAATAAAGTAATGAAATTTGGAAACGAAAGATGCAAATTGTCTTTTGTAGAATTCTTTCAAAGTGCTGTAATTCTGAATCTGCAGTTTCAGGAAAAATCTGAAGAGCTTATTCTTTATGGAGGGGAAAACATTCTTGCAAAAGGAATTCAAACGGAAATTAATGGAACTAAATTTGAAATTAATTATGGTTCAAAACTAATTCAAATACCATTTTCGCTTTACTTGCGCGATTTCCAACTGCAACGATATCCCGGATCAATGAGTCCATCTTCTTTTACAAGTGAAGTAACTTTAATTGATGAGAAAGCTAAACTTACTGAAGACAGAAGAATTTTCATGAATAATGTCTTGAATTATAAAGGATATCGCTTTTTTCAATCTTCTTATGATAAAGATGAAAAAGGAACTATTCTTTCTGTGAATCATGATTATTGGGGAACATTTGTAACATACTTTGGCTATTTTTTAATGACATTAGGAATGCTGCTTTCATTCTTTCATAAAAAAAGTCGTTTCCGGCAACTAATGCGACTATCTTCAAAAAATGCCTTTACTATTATAATTATTATTGGATTTGGTTTTTTAGGATTTTTAAATCCCCAAAATATCCGGGCACAAAATATAATGCCAAATAAACAAGTAAAGCCTTCAAGCATTATTCAGTCAAATCATGCAAAAGAATTCGGGAAATTATTGGTACTAAACCAGAAAGGACGCATAGAACCAATTAACACACTTTCTTCAGAAATTATCAGAAAGCTTATTAAAAAAAATAAATTTATGGGTTTGAATTCTAATCAGATTTTCCTTGGAATGATGAGCGACCCGATTACATGGCAGAATATTTTAATGATTAAAGTTTCTGATCCGAAATTAAAACATATTCTGGGAATAGATAGCAAATATGCTTCTTTTAACGATTTTTTTGATTTTAAAAATAATGCTAACTATAAACTGAATGGATTTATTGATAAAGCCTTTAAGAAAAAACCTATTCTGCGCAGCAGATTTGATAAAGAAGTTATCAAAGTTGACGAAAGGTTAAATATTTGCTATATGGTTTATACAGGAGAATTTCTGAAGATATTTCCGATAAATAATAATGAAACAAAAACATGGTTTAACTCTAATGATTTTGACAAATTTGATACAACAGATATTGTTTTCGTAAAAAACATTTTACCTGTTTATTATAATTCAATTAATGCTGCTTTAAAAAATGGAAATTGGGTTGATGCTGCTGAAAATCTGAGTTATTTAAAAATCTTTCAGAAAAAAGTTGCAAGTGAAATGTTTCCATCAAAAACAAAAATCAGGATTGAAATTTTGTATAATAATTTAAACATTTTCAAACGTCTTTTCCCTTTTTATGGCTTACTTGGTTTTATTATGCTAATCCTGCTTTTTATTAGTCTGTTGAAACCAAGATATAAATTTATAATACCTATTCAAATTGGAATAGTTTTAATCATAATTGGTTTTATTCTACATACTTTGGGATTATCTGCACGGTGGTATATATCCGGTCATGCACCATGGAGCAACGGTTATGAATCAATGATTTATATTGCATGGGCAACTATTTTGGCAGGATTATTTTTCATCAGAAAATCAAAAGTAACTCTTGCAATAACTGTTATTTTAGCCTCCCTAACTTTGATGGTAACAAACCTCAGCTGGATGGATCCAGAAATCACAAATTTAGTTCCTGTTCTTAAATCATATTGGTTGGTTATTCATGTGGCAGTAATTACCGCCAGTTATAGCTTTCTTGCTATTGGAGCATTCTTAGGTTTTTTTAATTTAATTCTGATGAATTTAAAAACTGAAAAGAACAAAACCCGTTTAAAAGACACTATTCAAAAGCTGTCAAACATCAATGAAATGAATCTTATTATTGGCGGATTTTTACTTACAGTCGGAACTTTTTTGGGTGCTGTATGGGCAAACGAAAGTTGGGGGCGATATTGGGGCTGGGATCCAAAAGAAACCTGGGCATTAATAACTATTATTGTGTATGCATTTGTAATTCACATGCGTATGATTCCCGGGATGAGGGGTAATTATGCTTTTAATTTTGCCGCATTGATTAGTTTTAGCTCTGTGTTGATGACATATTTTGGTGTTAATTTTTACCTTGGCGGGATGCATTCGTATGCACAAGGCGATCCCGTTCCAATTCCTGCTTTTGTTTATTATACACTTATTACAATAACAGTAGTTTCTGGAATGGCATATTTGAAAGAAAAAAAATTATAAAATATTTCTGTACTGCGCTGAACATTAAAGACTACTTTTGCAGCCAATTATAAAATCGCATAGAATATTATGGATATAAGAAATATTGCAATTATTGCACATGTCGATCATGGAAAAACTACTCTGGTTGACAGGATTCTACATCAGGTGAAGTTATTTAGAGATAATCAGGAAGTTAAGGATTTAATTCTGGATTCAAGTGATCTGGAACGAGAAAGAGGGATTACAATTTTATCGAAAAATGTATCTGTAATATATAAAAACACTAAAATAAATATTATTGATACTCCTGGTCACTCTGATTTTGGTGGAGAAGTAGAACGTGTTTTAAACATGGCTGATGGTGTGCTTTTAATTGTTGATGCTTTTGAAGGTCCAATGCCGCAAACACGATTTGTTTTACAAAAAGCATTAGAGCTGGGTTTAAAACCAATTGTTGTTGTAAACAAAGTTGATAAATTAAATTGTAATCCTGAAGAAACAAATGAACTTGTTTTTGATTTAATGTTCTCCTTAGATGCTACTGAAGAACAACTTAATTTTCCCACTGTTTACGGCTCTTCAAAACAAGGCTGGATGGGAGCTGATTGGGAAACACCAACTACTGATATTACGTACTTATTAGATACAATTATTGATTATTTTGATCCGCCAAAAGACAATCCAGGCACTTTGCAAATTCAGATTAGCTCATTAGATTACTCTTCATATACAGGAAGGATTGCAGTTGGAAAAATTCACAGAGGTAGTATTAAAATGGGTGATCATGTTTCTATTGTTCAAAGAAACGGACAGATAAATAAATCTGTTGTTAAAGAACTTTATACTTTTGAAGGACTGGGAAAAGAAAAAACTAAAGCAGAAATAAAGTCAGGTGAAATAGTCGCTGTTATGGGACTTGAAAACTTCGACATAGGAGATACAATTGCTGACTTTGAAGAACCTATAGCTTTAAAACCAATATCTGTTGATGAGCCTTCGATGAGTATGCTTTTTACAATTAACAACTCTCCCTTTTTTGGTAAAGAAGGAAAATACGTTACCTCAAGACATCTTAGAAACAGATTATTTAAAGAAACAGAAAAGAACCTTGCATTAAGAGTTAAAGAAACAGATTCGCCGGATAAATTAATTGTGTATGGCAGAGGTATTCTTCATTTATCAATTTTAGTTGAAACAATGAGAAGAGAAGGATATGAGATGCAATTAGGACAACCAAAAGTAGTAATTAAAGAAATTGATGGTTTTAAACACGAACCTATGGAACTTCTTTATATTAACGTACCTGAAGAATTTTCAGGAAGAGTTATTGAAAGCATCACAAAACGAAAAGGTGACCTTTTGAATATTGAAACCAAGAACGATAGAATAAACCTTGAATTTAAAATTTCAGCAAGAGGTTTGATTGGTCTTACAAATCCATTATTAACTGCAACAGAAGGCGAAGCTGTTATTTCGCACAGATTTAAAGGTTATGAGCCATGGAAAGGTGAAATTCAAAGCAAAAGAAATGGTGCTCTAATTGCAATGGAAACAGGAACAGCTATTGCTTATTCTATCGACAAACTTCAGGATAGAGGAAAATTCTTTGTCAGCCCAAATGATGAAATTTATACGGGTCAGGTTATTGGTGAAAGCACCAGATATGATGATCTTGTATTAAATCTGATAAAGACAAAAAAATTATCTAACGTAAGAGCTTCAGGAACAGATGATAAAATTGCTATTGTTCCAGCTATTAAATTCTCTTTAGAAGAAGCTATGGAATATGTTGGAGAAGATGAATATGTAGAATTAACACCAAAATCAATTCGATTAAGAAAAATTATTCTTAATGAAATTGAGAGGAAAAGGAAAAGAAAATCTATGTAGTAAAATGCTTCGAATGATAATTTATTCTATTATTATTTCTCTAATATTTATATACATAGAGTATTAGCTTTTTTTAATCCCAAAAGAACCAGTAGTATTAATAGAAAAGTTTACAATTAATGTGTAACTTTGTAAAAAATTCAGATTTAAGAATTATGCACATTTTTCATATTTATCTTTTACATGTATTTTATTGTTGTGCTTTTTTTAAATTCTAATTTTTAATATTTGCTAATAGCGTAGAAATATTTTTTTCATGACAATTAACAATAATGCTTTATTAATTAATAAAATATAATTTATGGGTAGATCACAAGAAACATACAACAAAAAAGAAGTACGAGACAAAAAAGAAAAAAAGAGAAAAGAAAAAGAAAAGAAGAGATTGGCCAGAAAAGAAAACGAAGGCAAAACCAGCATGGACGACATGATTGCTTATGTTGACGAAAATGGAATGATAACTTCAACCCCCCCTGATCCATCAAAAAAGAGAAAAGTTAAACTCGAAGATATTGAGATTGGAACACCTAATCGCAATTCTCAAGAGCCTATGGATATTGTAAGAAAAGGAATTGTGTCTTTTTTTAACGATTCAAAAGGCTATGGTTTTATCAAAGACATGGAAACAAAAGAAAGCGTTTTTGTTCATATTAATAATGTAATTGATGAAATTAAAGAAGGTAATGTAGTTAGCTTTGAAGTTGAGATGGGACAAAAAGGACCTACTGCTGTTAAAGTAAAACTATCAAAATAAATTAAATTTCAGCCTTCAGTATTAAAATCATAATTTGTTCAAAATTACTAATTTCCGTTCAGACAATTTTCCCTATTTTTGTCTATTATCAAAATTACACCTATGCCAAAAAAGAGAAGAATTCCGCACACCTATGTAATAATTTTTTACATTATCATTCTTTCTGCAGTTTTAACTTGGATAATTCCCGGGGGCGAATATGTTAAAACTATAGTTGAGAAAAACGGAACACAACAAACCGAACTTACTTTTCAATATGTTGACAGCAATGCCCAAACATGGCAAGTGTTTTCAGCACTTTATGATGGTTTTAAAAAACAGTCTGGAATAATTGTTCTTATTTTAATGATTGGTGGAGCATTCTGGATTATGAATACCAGCCGCGCTATTGATGTTGGAATTTTTTCATTTCTTAAACTTACTAAAAAACTCGAAAGAAATAAGTTCATAAAAAAGCTTGGGGTAGAAAATATTGTGATGGTGCTAATAATGATTTTGTTTAGTGCCTTCGGTGCAATCTTTGGGATGAGTGAAGAAACAATCGCATTTATCATTATTCTTGTTCCCCTTGCTATTACTATGGGATATGATTCGATTACCGGAGTTTGTCTGGTTTTTGTTGCCGCAGGACTTGGTTTTGCAGGAGCAATTCTTAATCCTTTTACTATTGGCATAGCTCAGGGAATTGCTGACATTCCTTTATTCACAGGAATAGAATACAGATTCTTTTGCTGGTTGGTAATTAATATAATTGGTTTTACTTATATTTTAAAGTATGCAAGTAAAGTTAAAAAAAATCCAAAATCATCATTGGTTTATGAAGAAGATAAATACTGGCGCGATAAAGGAAATCAAGATGTTGAATCAATAAAATATTATACACCAACAGCGGGGTGGATATCTTATATTTTGATACTTATTTCGCTAATTATTTTTGCTTTTTTTTACCCGATGACAGAAATGAAAGTTGGTAACTCATCCACATCTCTACCAATGATTCCAATCGCAGTGGGGCTTTTTGCGATAATCGGAATTTTAACATTGCGTAAATCTGTTCACTTTTTTATTTTATCATTATTGATTTTTACTATTTATTTTCTAATAGTAGGGGTGATGGGCTATCAATGGTATATTATGAAAATTGCATCATTGTTTTTTGCCATGGGAATTTTCTCCGGTATCGCTATGAATTTTAATCCAAACAAAATTGTTGATTTATTTCTTGCCGGAGCAAAAGATATTTTATCTGCAGCAATGATAGTAGGTCTGGCAGGTGGAATAATTATTATTCTTGAAGACGGAAAAGTTATTGATACAATTCTTCATAACTTATCACAATCAATGA
Source organism: uncultured Bacteroidales bacterium (assembly GCA_964404485.1). Taxonomy (GTDB): domain Bacteria; phylum Bacteroidota; class Bacteroidia; order Bacteroidales; family JAIORY01; genus JAIORY01. The sequence continues at coordinate 7,623 of CAYOKJ010000060.1, forward strand.
ACAATTTGGGTAGCATTGCCTCAGTAGGAATTATGTATGTTATACAAACAATTATCAATGTTGTAATTCCTTCTGGTTCAGCAAAAGCTGCACTTACAATGCCTATTATGGCTCCGTTCTCTGATCTTATCGGAATATCGCGACAAGCAACAGTTATGGCTTTTCAGTTTGGTGATGGTTTTACAAATATGATAACTCCAACATCAGGAGTATTGATTGGAGTTCTTGGAGTAGCAAAAATTCCTTACGATAAATGGGTTCGTTGGATCACTCCATTTATGATTATTTTAATGATACTCGGATTCCTGCTTTTGATACCAACGGTTACAATGAATCTGACAGGATTTTAGAAAGTACTTCTGTTATTTTTGTCGTTTAAATTATTTCTAAAAAACAACCTACCTTAAATTTATGGTGTCAACACTATTACTATAACCTGCAAAAATTCCAAGTCCGTTTTCTATATTTGTATAAACCTGTGTAGGCTGAGAAAATAAAGTGTTTCCACTGGAATTTTGATATTTCTGATAAGATTTTTGGTACAAATAATATTCTTCTGAAATTTTACTCAACGAAATATAAATTGATTCCAGGCCAACTTCCCACCCGGGTTGGTTATTAAAATAAAACTCATACAACAAAAGGTCGATAGTATATTGGTCGCCATTAAATAATTCATCAATAAAGCTAATAGATGATTGGGACGAATGTGAATTTATTTCCTCAACAGCAGCATTTTGAGAGAAAAAATATATTGGATGAATTACTAAACCGGAATCTGAAAGACCTGTTAATGGATCTATTATCTCTTCCCAAAATGCTCCGGACATACGAATTAAATAATAATCTTTTTCCTGACTATCCTGAAAAGTAACATTTATTTTTCTAAATAAATCACCACTAACATAAACCTCTTCGTGCCATTCGATATTATCTATAATAATTTCCCCCGGCAACTTATTTGTGCTCCTTGCATTTTCATAATTATCATGATTAACTTCTATAGAATATGTTTTTCCTGTTTGTGGTTTCTCGGTCGAAGAAGTATAAACACCTTCACCTTGATTTGTTAATTCAAAGTTGTTTCCTTCAGAATCTAAAATTTTTACCACAGCATCATCAATTAAAGGAATCGAGTTAGTATCGTATATATAACGACTTGCACTTATTTCCACATCCCACAAACTATCTGTGTTAAACAAAGCATTAACAACCAATTTTGGTGTAGTATATTCAATTGGTATCTTCACTTCCTTTTCGCAAGCTACAAGAAATAATACTAAGATTATTATTATGTTTGATGTTTTTTTCATCTGTTTTGTGTTTATTTAACTTTAGTTACTCCATCCCGATAGCTATCGGGACTAGTCAATTTAAATACTTTTTTTAAAATTTAATACTATACGACACCGATGGCATAATCGGAAATAAGCTCAATTGTTTTAAAACTCTAACATTATTTTCATTATGATCGAAATGCAAATAAAAAGGGTTTTTCCGATTATAAAGATTATAAATACCTAGGTTCCACGATTTTTCATATTTTCCTGCTCTTCTCGTGAAGGTAGCTGAAACATCCATTCTATGATAGGCAGGTTCGCGAAAATCGTTTTTATTTTCGTAATTATCTATTTCATTATTAATCCTTTTATACCCTGAACTATATGCTCCAACATCGCATGCACGGTAAGACGAAACAGGTAGTGAAACTGCATTCCCTGTTCCATAAACCCATGTTAGCCCGAGATCGACTTGCCATTGTTTTTTTCCAACTTTTTTCTCCAGTTCATGAACAACTGCAATACTAAAATCGTGACGTCTATCGTATTTGTATGGATATTTCTTTCCAAAGTTTAAATTTTCAAACTGTCGGTTCGACCAAGATAAAGTATAACCAACCCAACCACTTGTTCTTCCGGCTTTCTTTTGTGCAAATAATTCCACACCATAAGATTCACCTTTCCCGATTTCAATTTTATCATCCCAGTTTTCTGAGTCTCCCATAAAGGAAGCACCATCTTTATATTCAATAAGATTATTTAGTGTTTTATAATAACCTTCTATGCTAAATTCATAAGTATTATTAAAAGTATAAGCAAGTCCTAAAGCAAGTTGATTTGCCTTTATAGGGGGAACAGAATCAGTAACCGGCACCCAAAGATCTGTTGGCAAGCCTATTGTTCCATTCGTTAAAAGATGAAGATACTGAGACATTTTTGCATAAGATGCCTTTAATGACAGATTTTCTTTTAGCAGATAATTAAGAGAAAAACGAGGTTGTAAACTTTTGTATGTATTGTTTTTTACCAGAAACATTGAAAAATGAATGCCGGGATTAATTTTCAGTTTTTCACCAATCTTAATATCATCCTCAATATACATTGAAATTTCGTGGGCATAAATACTGTTGGCTCCAAAGGTCGTATCAATATTCATATCACCGGAATTTAATACAAAAGCATTTACTCCCGGAGTAAAAATATGATAAGTGTCTCCAACTCCAAACCGGATATAATGATTTGGTTTTGGCAGATAATCAAAATCTACTTTCAAACCCAGATCACGGATACCGGAAATATAATCAAATCCTATAACTTCAGTATATGAAGAGTCGGAGGAAGTTATATCATTTTCCAGCTCATAAGATATAGAAAATTTATACCTGCTATATGTACCTGTAACATTTGCAAAAAGTTTTTTATTAATTATACGATTATATCTTAATGCAGAAGTAAAGTTTCCCCACTGCAAACCATTATCCCATGCACTTTCATATTCAGTATTATCCTCGGTATATGAATCATTAATATTAGAATATGCTTTATCTTTTCCAATATATGCACTTAAAAACAATCTGCTTTTATCTGATATTTTATAATTTACCTTTGCATTTACATCATTAAAATAATAGCCTGCCGAAACATTATCTCTTCTTATAAAAGGTTGTGCCAAAATATCGATATATGTCCTTCTAACCGAAATAATAAATGATGATGTATCTTTTATGATAGGTCCTTCCAAAGTTAGCTTTGATGAAATTAACCCAATTGATGCCTCAGCTGAAAAATTTTTACAATTCCCTTCTTTCATCCTGATATCAAGAACCGAAGATGCTCTTCCACCAAAACGAGCAGGAAACCCACCTTTTATAATTTCAACATTATTTATTGCACTGGAGTTAAAAACTGAAAAAAAACCAAACAAATGAGAGGCGTTATAAACAGGAACTCCATCAAGTAAAATCAGGTTTTGATCAGGACCTCCTCCCCTGACATATAATCCGCTGCTGCCTTCACTTCCCGACTGTATTCCGGGCAAAAGCTGAATTGATTTTAAAATATCCCTCTCGCCCATAAATGAAGGAAGTTTTTCGATCTGTTTCATCTGCAATTTTACAGTGCTCATTTGGGTCATTTCATGAATTTTTTCTGAAGCTGACGCTGAAATTACAACTTCTTCAAGTTCATTATTTGAGCTTAATTGTACATTCAAAAACCTGTCTGATTTATGATTAATGCTTTGTTTAAAAGCTGTAAAGCCAATATAAGAAACAATCAGATCGATATCAGCTTCATCCAGAGTCAAACTAAAAAAACCATAAACATTAGTTGTTGTTCCGTTATGTGTTTTGCTGTCGTAAACAGAAGCACCAATTAATTTTTCTCCGGTAGATGCATCTTCAACATAACCTGAAATTGTTGCTTTTTGGCTAAAGACAAAAAGACAAAAAAAAGAGAAAAAGAAAGTAATAAATAATCTCATACAATATTTTATATTTGTTTCAAAAGTAACGTACGAAAACTAAAATACAATATCTTTTGCAAAATTTTAACAAAAAAAGTACTAAATTTCTGTTAAGCATGAAAACCACAATAAAATTATTTATATTTACAAGATGTTTATAAAAAGAATACTTAACACCAACGAAATGCCCTGGATATTAATCCCCGGTTTATAATTACAAGTCTACATATATTTAATTTTTTTATTCAATATTTTTTTAACAATTTAAACTTATTAATATGAGCAATGTAATAGTATTAGGTGCCGGTATGGTGGGTAGCACCATGGCAATAGATATGACAAAAAAACATAATGTAACACTTACCGATTTAAGTCAGAATGTTTTAAAGCATGTAAAACAAAAATGTAATAGTTTAACAACACAACAGTTAGACGTAACAAATAAAGAAAATTTACAAAGTATTATAAAAAAATACGATTTAGTAATAAATGCAGTTCCCGGTTTTTTGGGTTTCGAAACTTTAAAAAGAATTATTGAGGCTGATATGAATGTAATAGACATTTCATTCTTCCCTGAGAACTCTTTAGAGTTAGATGCATTGGCAAAAAAACACAATGTAACAGCAATTGTTGATTGTGGTGTAGCTCCGGGAATGGATAACATAATTTTAGGTTATTACAACGAAAAAATGAAACTTACAGATTTTGAGTGTTTGGTTGGTGGATTGCCAAAAACGAAAAAGTGGCCATTCTGCTATAAAGCACCTTTCTCTCCAATTGATGTAATAGAAGAATATACCCGTCCGGCAAGATATGTTGAACATGGTGAAGAAGTAGTAAGAGAAGCATTAACCGATTGCGAATATGTTGAATTTGACAAAGTTGGAACTTTGGAATCTTTCAATTCCGATGGCCTGAGATCAATAATTTACACAATGCCGAATATTCCTAACATGAAGGAAAAAACCTTACGTTATCCCGGTCATGTGGAATATGTAAAAGTGCTAAAAGAAAGTGGTTTTTTCAGTAAAGAAAAGATAGATGTAAAAGGCAAAAAAGTTACTCCTTTAGATTTTACAAGTAAAATTTTGTTTAATGAATGGAAACTTGGGGAAACAGAAGAAGAGATCACAGTAATGCGTGTTACAGTAAAAGGAGAAAATGCCAATAGACAAACAGAGGAAGTGGTTTATAATATGCATGATGAATATTGTCCTGAAACAAAAACTTCATCTATGGCACGCACAACGGGTTATACAGCAACTGCCGCCGCAAATATGTTTTTGGAAGGTTTATTCTCTGAAAAAGGAGTTTTTCCACCGGAGCTGATAGGTAAGCACGAAGCTTGTTTCAACTATTTCATGAAATATCTGGAAGAAAGAAACATTTATTATGTTAAAAGCTCACGCTTGATTTAATAATATCTGGATTTTTATATAATACCAATTGAATTTCTAAATTCAATTGGTATTATTTTGTGTGTCGGCAATTAACCAAATGTACTATTTGTGCGTTGGATTTTCGTTTCAATTTTCTTTATGCTTCATTCATTGCTCTGTCGTTCTTTTAGCTTGTGTACAACTATACAATATTTTGCCAGTTTGTTTTTATTTATTTCAACTTTCAACTAAACTACCTCTCCCCCAGTTTCAAAGAAATACCCATTTCTTTATCCTCTCTTAAAATTTTAAATTTTACCATATCACCGGGTTGATACTTTTTCAGTAAAACTGAATAGCTTCTTAAATCATCTATTTTTACTCCATCCAGTTCAATGATAATATCTTCGGCTTGCAAGCCGGCTTTTTCACCTGCTGAACCGGACATAACACTTGATATTTTCACACCTTTTCCTTTATAAGCAAAGTCCGGTACCGAGCCGGTGCTTACTTTGCGGCTAACTTTAGCTTTCTCGGGAGTTTTATTAATACCGTAAGTTTTTCCTGTAAAATTCATTGGGTCTTCCCTGTCGGCAAGATAAGTCAGGACTTCTTTGCAAACGATGGCAACTTTAACCATGCCCTTACCATCGATTTTATCGAATGTATCGCTGGGGCGATGATAGTTTTCGGTAGCTCCTGTAAATAGTTGAATAGCGGGTATTCCTTTTTCAATAAATGCAAACTGATCGCTGGCATCTAAATCTTTGTCTATAACCTCAGATTTCACGCCAGTTGTATAATCAGTTCCCATAAAAATAAATTTCCATTCTCTGGCAGTATTTGCATTTAAAACCAATAACTTTTTATCGAACAAACTACCGTCGGTATCAATATTTACATTAGCAAAAATTTCTCCTTTAAAATAATCTTTGGCATGAGCAACAAAATACCTGGATCCCACTAATCCTGCTTCTTCAGCTGTACATGCAAGAAACACAATTGTTCTTTTGGGTTTTACAGTTTTTGCCATCGAATGAGCAAGTTCGATAATAGTTGCCACACCACTGGCATTATCATCAGCACCATAATGGATTTTACCTTCATTGCCTTTTCTAACATCAGGCCAACCCAAACCCAGGTGATCGTAATGTGCCGAAATAACTACAATTTCGTCTTTTACTTTAGGGTCAGTTCCAGGGATCACACCAATAACATTTGTGAGTTTTAACTCTCCTTTTTCATGAAATTTATGCGAGAATTTCTGATAATATGCTCCATTAATCGGTTTTAATCCGGATTGCTGAAATTTTTCAGCAATATATTCAGCGGCTTTATCTATTTCAGAAGTTCCCAGTCCTCTGCCTTTTAGTTCTTCAGATGCCAGATATTTAACAGATGACATCATTCTATTTTCAGAGAAAATCGGTTTCAAGGTGGCTAATGCTTCCCTTGGTTCAGTAACCGATATCTTTTGAGCATCTTTACTAAAAATTTTTACTAAAGGAGAATTTAATACGGGCCATTGTCCTTTGGCGATATTGGTAGGTTCGTCACCGTTAAATGCCAGATAACTGTATTTTCCGTAATGTGGTAATTTTCTTATTAAACCGGCAACAGCATTTTCATTGTCAAAAGAAATAAAAATGGATTGTTTGTTGATATCATTTTCATCAAATAAAGTAAAGATAAAATTGTTCCCTTTTTTATAAAGATTTTTGTTTTCATAAACGACAGAATCATTTGTAAATTTTGAATTATATTCAGCTAATTGTGTATTTATCTTATCTGCGAACTTGTTGTCAAAACCAATAATCCAGACCGTTTTATCTCTTGGAAGTTCTTTTATATCTATATCATATTTAACCGAAAAATTGTCGGAATCAGCTTTTTGCCATTGTTCTGCAAAATCTTGATAAATCTTCTTTTGCTTTTTGTTCGCCATGGCAGGAAGAATAATCAAATTGTGCTTACTTCCCCATATTTTTGATAAAGTTGGAGGAACTTCAGCCGGGTTTAATATTCTAAAAACATCGTATTGCGGATCGATAACTAATTTCAATGGTTTACTTTTTAAGGTAATCTGAAAACCTTGTTCTTTTTTATTCATGTTAAAGACAAAAATTTCAATTCCTGTTTTGGTAGCAACATTAACAGGAACATCAACATCAAAAACATCGTCATCCTGCCTTTGTTCCAAAACTAAATTAATACGATATTTTCCGGCATACATATCTGTTTTAATATCTTTAATTCCTATTTCAGGAGCACCGATACGATTAGTCCATTGGTCGAAAAAAGATGTCAAATCAATACCACAGCTTTCTTCCATTGCTTTTTTAATATCACTGTAAGAAGCAGTTTTATATTTGTTATTTTCGTAAAACAGCTTTATTCCCTTCAAAAATGTTTCATCACCCAATTTCCTACGAAGCATTTGCCACATCATCATAGCTTTTCCATAACCAATTGCTTCGCTTGGTCCATCGTGTCGTGAGATAAATTTATTCAATGGAAAATCATTTTCCTTATTTACAAAATTGCTAAACTTTTGAAGTGCGGAACGACGATATTCATCTCCGGCGCCACGTTGTTCTTTTATCAAATGATCAGCCATAAAAACGGTAGTTCCTTCGCACCAATTACCGGAATCAAAATTTACATACACACTATTTCCCCACCAATTGTGCAATAACTCGTGAGGATAAGATGAGTGGAGAATAAAAGGAAAGCGGATAACTTTTTCGCCCAAAAGTGTAAAAGAGGGCATTCCGTAACCGGTTTCCCAAAAATTTTCTACGAGGGCAAATTTTGTATACGGATAATCGCCAAGCATGCTTTGATACATATCCATATATTGCTCGGTAACTTCAAGATATTTATTTGCCAAACTCTCGTCGGGAGTTCGAAGAAAAGCCATTGCTTTTATTCCGCAATTCATATTATGAGAATATTCGTTGAATTTGGCGGCAATAAGAAAAATTTCCTCTTGCGGTTTATCACAAAGCCAGGTGTCAATGTGTTTGTCTAAAATTATTTCGTCTTTAATACGTTTACCTTGAGTTACATTTTTCCAATCTCTGGGCAATTCAGTTGTCAATGAGAATGTCATCAATTTATCTTTAAAAATGGGAACCCAAAATGTTGAACCTGCAAGATAAACACCCAACTTATCAATAATACCGGGCGATTGAGAAAAGCCCCTCTGATAGTTTTCTTCACTTTGCTCAATTTCAGATTCAATTTTTCCCTTGTAAGAAATAACGAATTTTTTAGCTGAGCCTTTAATTTTCCATTTTGATAATTTTATACCTTTTTTTCTATCGACATCCTCTCTATCCATTCCTACATCCGAAGCATCTGCATTGTCTGTTATTTTTTTCAGTGATATTTTTTTTGAAAGAATAATTGGAGTAAAATCAGCATTTAGTGAAAATTCTTTTACAAAATCCCCATTTATTCTAATGGAGTCTGTAACCGTAATTTCCGATGTCACAGGATTAATTTGTACAAATAGATTGTGATTAACCGTTTCATTAGCCTGAGAAAATGCGAATGCATTAATTAAAATCAGGATTCCGGAAAGCAATAAATTTTTCATCTTTATTTTCAATTTTATTTTTTTCCAAAATTAAATAATTACTCTATACCTGAGCTAAATTTTATTCTATTTGATTTTGTACAATTATGTTTCGGTACTTTCTGTTGTTGAATATATTTTTGAAATTACATCAAACCATAACCATATAACGTACAAGGCTAAAAACTGGCGTGCATTAAAATCCTCTACAGATTAACCTACACTATTGCAAATTAAATGATTATTGACTCAAATTAATACTATCTGCCCGCTTGTTTTTGAGCCTTTATTGTGTTTAGTTGATTATTTTGTGGTATCTTTGTAATCTAATTAACTTAAAATGCTAGAAAAACAGTTCAAATATTACTTGGATAACCAAGATGAATTGGTTAAAAAATATGACGGCAAATTCATTGTCATTAAGAACCAAACTGTCATAGGTTCTTATGATACTGAAATGGATGCCTTTAATGAAACGCTAAAAGAGCATAAAATTGGAACTTTCCTAATTCAACACTGTCTGCCCGGAAAAGAAAGTCACACAGCTACATTCCATTCTAGGGTCGTGTTTAGCTAATCTCCACTCTAATACCGAATACTATTCAAAATGCGCTTTTAATTCATTTCATTCTTAAAAGTGTTTTGAATATGTTTCGGCATTAACCATTGTAAATATCAAAATTGCTTTCAGCTCATTTTAATAAACAATTGGTATAATATGGCAAAAGAAACTGCTCTAAAAACGTCTGCATTTACAACAAAAGCCAACGGACTTCTCAATGTACTGCAAAATGAAGTATTTGTTTTCCAACCAATGCCAGGACAAGAACCTAAGGTAGAGGAGTTTATGGCAATTTGGGATACTGGAGCTACTTCATCTGTAATTACTCCATCTGTTGTCAATAAGCTAGGGCTAATTGCAACCGGTAAAACTAATTTACATGGTGTCGCTGGTTCAAAAAATAATGCCGACACATATTTTGTTAGTTTTATACTTCCAAATAAAGTTCGAGTGGATGGAGTTAGAGTTGTAGAAGTTCCCCAAATTGCGGGAACAGCAGATATGCTCATTGGTATGGATATAATTACTTTGGGTGATTTCTCAGTAACGAATGTTGAAGGAAAGACTGTTTTTTCGTTTAGAACACCGTCCTTGCAAACTGTCGATTATGTTCAAGAGATTAACAGTCATACTCTTGCAAAGTCGGTCAAGAAAGTCGGCAGGAATGAACTGTGTCCGTGTGGTAGTGGAAAGAAATATAAACACTGTCACGGAAAGTAATTAAAAATTTTTCCAATTAAACACAACAAGTATCTAAACGGACAAAAAAATTGAATATCCTTTTGAAATTACATCAAACCACAACCGTCAATCGGTTTTTGAGAAAACAAACCTGATTGCCGAAGTTCATAATAAAGGGACTTTCCATAAGCACTCTCAAGTAAACCAGAGTCTAATTCTGTGTAAACCTCAAAAGAATGATTTCAATTTCTCTTTGATTTTATTCGTATTTTATAGAATCAACAGGATTGTTTAGTGCTGCTTTAACAGAAT
>CAYOKJ010000061.1:0-17723 GCA_964404485.1 uncultured Bacteroidales bacterium
TTATCATGACAGATAGCTTAGGCAATTTGGTTTGGGAAATTCCATGGGTGTCAGACGGATATTTTCATAGTAAAGCTAGAACCTCACTTATAAATAACGGTTCTATTTATTCAGTTGGTCAACATTTTTTACCTGGTAACGCAGTACCATGTCTTTTAAAAACAACTCTACAAGGTGATGAATTGTTATATGCTGATATTTTTGATAATATTTATTACGGTGGATCGCCTACCATAAATCAAATTAATGACAGCATGTTTTTTATTACAGCAGTATGGAGTGATTATAATGATAACCCATATACAGCTTTTTTAAAGGTAGATACTTTAGGTAATTTGATTGATTCATTAACAGGATATCCTCTTTCAAATGAAATTTGGTGGACTACAAAAACCTTTGATGGTAAATTTGTAAGTGTAGGAACTCACTACGATGGCAACTGGGATATGTATGCCTTTAAGGTTAATGAAAATATGGAATACGATAGTATTTATACACAGCCCTTCACTTACGATAGTCTTTGTCCTGATTCTATTATTTCGGAAACTTATGATCTGGAATGTGATATTTTGGTAGATATTTACGAGCCTTTTACGACTAAAGAAGGTAGTAAAATGAATATTTTTCCAAATCCTGCAAAAGATAACATAACAATTGAACTACCAAAATACATAATTTCAGAACAAAACACAGAACATTTTCAGGTAACTAAAGTGCATTATCAATACACAAATAATGCAGTTCTGGAGTTTTATGATATTTTTGGTCATAAGCTAAAAGAAATAAAAGTTTCAAAAGGTCAGCAGCAACTTAAAATTGATGTAAGCAATTGGAATAACGGATTATATGTAGCAGTATTAAAGAGTGAGAAAAATGTTTTTGCAAAACAAAAATTTATGGTTTTAAATTAAAAACTCAAAACCAACATCCTCACTAACTGTTAGTTCAACTGTACGACCAAAAAACATAGCATAATTCTCTTTTAAGTGCCCAGCAGGAAAATTAAAACAAACCGGATAATTATATTCAAAAACATGTTCTGAAATTATTTCAATCGCAGTTTTGCCGAAAGGAATTTTATTATCGTTCATGTCACTCATTCCTCCTATTATAAGCCCTGCAAGATTATCAAGTTTGCCTGATCTTTTTAAATTCATCATTATCCTGTCAATATGATATAAATATTCATCAAGGTCTTCGATAAATAAAATTTTTCCATCAGTATTAATATCCGATTGTGAGCCAATCAAACTATAAATCATCGAAAGATTTCCTCCACATAAAACCCCTTTTGTAACTCCTTTTCTGTTGTATTTTGAATTATTTATTGAATAGAATATTTTTTCACCAAATAAAGTTTTTCTCAGGCTTTCAGCAGAAACTTTACTTTTTTCTTCATCGGAAAAATTTATAGGCATTATTGCATGTAAAGATTCTATTTCGAAATTTGTATTAATATGAGAATGAAAAACTGTAATATCGCTATATCCGATAATCCATTTTGGGGTTTTAATGAATTTTAAAAAATCCAGTTTATCAATAATTCTAACCGAGCCATAACCCCCACGTGCAGCAATAATTGCTTTTATTGTAGGATCATCAAGCATTTGCTGAAAATCTGATTTTCTTTCTTCATCATTTCCTGCAAACTGATTATAACTTTTATAAAGATTTTTTCCTAAGACAACTTCCAGTCCCCAGTTTTTAAAAGTTTTAACAGCATTTGCAATTTCGAAATTACTGATTTTTCTTGCCGGAGCAACAATTGCGATTTTATCTCCTCGTTTTAAATATGAAGGTGTTATCATAGATTCTCATATTAATGGTTATAATGTTATTAAAGTGGAAATGCGTAAATGCTTAAGTACAAAAGATACACGAAATTATCCTGTCATTTTTACATCAATTTGGTTTGAAACTAAAACTTTAGGCATTTTAGCCACTTCAAACTTTAAACACTCTTTACAAATTAATTAACTTTGCCGAAATTACTTTAAAATAATTGAATAATGGAAAAAAATCAAAGCAAATATAAAAGATATACAGTTACTTCTGCACTTCCTTATGCAAATGGACCAATTCATATCGGGCATCTTGCCGGCGTTTATATTCCTGCAGATATCTATTGCAGATATTTAAGATCGATTGGTAAAGATGTACTTTTTATTGGTGGATCGGACGAGCACGGAGTACCTATTACAATTAAAGCACGACAACTTGGAATACCACCTCAAGACATTGTTGATAAATATCATAAAATAATTAAAAAGTCTTTTAAAGATTTTGGGATTTCTTTTGATATTTACTCCCGGACTTCTGCAAAAATTCATCATGAAACTGCAAGTGAATTTTTCAAAAATTTATATGACAAAGGCGAGTTTATTGAAGAAACCTCAGAAAATTATTACGATGAAATAGAAAATCAATTTCTTGCTGACAGATATATTACCGGTACTTGTCCCCATTGCAATTATGAAAAAGCTTATGGTGACCAATGCGAAAATTGCGGTACTTCGTTAAGCCCGACAGAATTAATAAATCCAAAGTCTGCTCTTTCGGGGAATGTTCCGGTATTACGGAAAACAAAACATTGGTTTTTGCCTCTTGATAAATATGAACCATGGCTTAGAGAATGGATTGTAGAAGGACATAAAGACGATTGGAAAACCAATGTTTACGGGCAGTGTAAATCATGGATTGATCTGGGATTAAAACCAAGAGCTGTAACACGTGATCTTAACTGGGGTGTTAAAGTTCCTATTAAAGGAGCCGAAGGAAAAGTCTTATATGTTTGGTTTGATGCACCTATCGGATATATTTCTGCAAGCAAAGAATGGGCTGAGAAAACCGGAAAAGATTGGAAGCCATACTGGAAAAGTGAAGATTCAAAACTTGTTCATTTTATAGGAAAAGATAATATAGTTTTTCATTGTATTATTTTTCCTTCTATGTTGAAAAAAGAAGGAAGTTACATACTTCCTGAAGATGTTCCGGCAAATGAGTTTCTTAATCTCGAAAATGATAAAATATCGACTTCGAGAAATTGGGCTGTCTGGCTTCACGAATATCTCGAAGAATTTCCTGATAAACAAGATGTGTTAAGATATGTTCTTACTGCAAATGCTCCCGAAACAAAAGATAATGATTTTACATGGAAAGATTTTCAGGCAAAAAACAATAATGAACTTCTGGCAATTTTTGGGAATTTTGTAAACAGAACAATTGTTTTAACTCATAAATATTTTGATGGCAAAGTTCCTGAACTGGGCGATTTGAATGAAAATGATAAAACTGTTTTAGATGAATTAAAAACTTTTCCTGATAAAGTAGCAAGTAGTTTAGAAAAATATCGTTTCCGCGAAGCTCTTGCACAAATGATGAATTTAGCTCGACTTGGAAATAAATATCTTACAGAAACAGAGCCATGGAAAAAAATTAAAACAGATGAAAACAGAGTAAAAACAATTTTGAATATTTCTTTACAGATTTGTGGAAATCTTTCAATATTATGTGAACCGTTTTTACCGTTTACAGCTGATAAATTAAGCAAAATGCTTAATCTTTCGAATCTGATTTGGAAAGATGCCGGAAATGAAAGTATATTGAAAAGCGGACATCAGATTGAAAAAGCTGCTTATTTATTCGAAAAAATTGAAGACAAAGCCATTGAACAACAAGTTCAGAAATTACTTGATACTAAAAAAGAAAATGTAGCAAACGAAGTTAAAGTTAATGCTGTAAAAGAGAGTATTAATTTTGATGACTTTGCAAAACTTGATATTCGCACAGGTACGATAATTGAGGCAGAAAAAGTTCCAAAAACAAAAAAACTAATAAAGCTTAAAATTGATACCGGAATTGATGAAAGAACTGTTGTTTCAGGAATTGCAGAATATTTCAAAGCTGAAGATATTATTGGAAAAAAAGTATGTATTCTTGTAAACCTTGCTCCTAAAAAACTTCGAGGAATAGAATCAAACGGAATGATATTAATGGCAGAAAACGAACATGGGGAATTATGTTTTGTAGAACCAACTGAAGATTTCAGAAATGGTAGTGAGGTGAAATAAAAATTATTATAGCAAAATTTTGTAGCCCCGACAAGAATCGAACTTGTATCTAAAGTTTAGGAAACTTCTATTCTATCCATTGAACTACGGGGCCGGATAATTATTTCGGGTGCAAAAGTACTATTTTTTGAAAAGTAAATAGATTTCTATTAGTCTAATTTTTCATATTTTGAAATTCCTCTTCCAACGGTTCCAACCCAGATATTATCTGTTTTGTCAACAATAATTGAAGTAATATTATTGCTTACAATCCCATCTTCTTCAGTATAAGTTATCCAGTTTGAACCGTCAAACATTGAAACTCCATAACTTGTTCCAAACCACATATTATCGTAGTGGTCTTCTGCAATTGCATGAACTTCATTAAATACCAAACCATCTTCCATTGTATAATTAAGCCAGCTGCTTCCATCATACTTTGCAAGACCTCCGAGAGTTCCAAACCATAAATTATCTTTTGAATCTATAAATATTGATAAAATATAATTTGCAAGTGGATATTCCGATATAAAAGTAGTCCAGTGTTCTCCGTCAAATTTTGAAATTCCATATTCTGTTCCAAACCATTTATTATTATCCTGATCAACAGCAACAGCACGCACATTATTATGAACCAGAGTAAGATCACCTTCTTTTTGGTATGAGGTCCAGTTCGAATAACCATCAAATTTTGAAACACCATCATGAGTTGCAAACCAAATATTATTATCATTATCAAAAGCAATATCGCGAACAATATTATTTATCAAACCGTTTTCTGTCGAATAACTATTCCAGATAGTACCATTAAAAACAGAAGCTCCCGAAATAGTTCCAGCCCATAAATGCCCCTGATTATTTAATGTAATATTAGTTACACTATGATATATAATTCCATTTTGGGTAGAAAAGGATGTAAAATTAAGTCCTTCAAGTTTAGAGATTCCATATTCAGTTCCTATCCAGATGTTATTATCAATATCGACAGCTAAATCATACACCTCATCACAGATAAGATTATCTTTTGTTGAATAATTTGTCCATTTTTCTGTTGGTACCGGTGTCGGTGGTGATTCTTCCTTACATGCCGAAATGATTAGTAATAATAAACCCAACACTATTAAATATTTATTTTTCATTTGTAAGTTGTTTTGCTTACTTATTAAATTAAAAATGTAAATATAAACAATATCCATTATCTTGCATAAAAATTCAAATAAAAAGTGTTTTTCCATTATTTGATAAGCGTTTCCAATATTTGGAAAAGTTAATCAAAAAAACATTAACATATGTGACATAAAAACAGACACTTACAAGAATGGCTTAATTATTGAAGTACAATTTTAAAGTTATTGATTATTTTTACAAACTAAAAACATAAGATTATGAAAAAGTATATAATTTTTTTAATATTTGTAATTTTTGTTTCTGCTTGTCAAAAATGGCCGGACACTACGGAAAAAGAAAATGGAGATGTGCAAAATATGGAAGAATTGAACATTGCTCCTGATTTTAATTGGAACACTGCTGAAAATATTTCTTTTTCATTAAAAAATGTTCCAATAGGAATAATAAAAATTTCTTCAATTGATGGAAATACTATTTTTCATAAAGGAAATAATATAGGGATGTCTCCATTTTATAATATTGATGTTCATATTCCTGATTATGTTAGTAGTGTAAGCATTAATTATGTTATTGTTCCCATTACGGGAAATACAATTACTTTAGATTTTGGCGACTATAAATCAACCGAAACTACTGATTATTATTTGAATTTTGATGGCTCGAATGATTATGTTAATATTGACGAAACAAGCCTTGTGAATGACTTTCCTTTTACAATGTGTGCATGGATAAAAACGGATGGTTTTAGTGATCCAAATGAAGATATGGTTATAATGAATATTGCACAGGATAATAAAGATAATAAATATTATGGAATATTTATTGGATCCGGTGAAAATGGAAAAGCTTGTATCTTGGCAAGAAAAGGTTCACAATATGAAAAAGCTGGAACAACTGTTTTAACAGATTCTAACTGGCATTTTGTTGTTGGTGTATTTGCAGGTAAAAAGGATAGAAAATTATATGTTGATGGGATACTTGAAGCCTCGGATACAAGAAATAAACCTTTTGAACATAATGCTGATGCTACTGTTTTCGGAAGATGGGGCGATAGTACTCCAAAATCATATTTTAATGGTGATATTAATGATGTTCAATTATGGAATATTGCCCTAACACAAGCACAGATAACTTCTTATTATAATAATTCACCTACAGGTAATGAAAATGGGCTTATTGGGTTTTGGAAATTTGACACAGGTTCAGGAACTACCGCTTATGATGAAACTAATGAAGATAACGATGGAACAATTTACGGTCCATTATGGAATTCAGCTTCAGGTGGAAGTAGTGATGCAGACGGCGATGGTGTAAATGATGATAGTGATGATTATCCTTTGGATGCTACAAGGGCATTTAATAACCATTTTCCCGCAAACGGTTTTGGAAGTCTAGCATTTGAAGATTTATGGCCGGCTACAGGAGATTATGATTTTAATGATTTGGTAATAAATTATCAATTTCAAACAATTACTAGTGCAGCAAATTATGTTGTCGAAATATTAGGAACATTCACAGTTGAAGCAATAGGAGCTCATTATCAAAATGGATTTGGTTTCCAGCTTCCGAACAATTATATACCTGATGCGAATATTACAGTTTCGGGATATGATTTACAGGAAGTAGGTTTAATATCATTATTGGCTAATGGCACAGAAGCTAATCAATCAAAAAATACAATTATTGTTTTTGATAATGCTTTTAATATTTTGCCGAATACCGGAGGCGAATTAGGTGCAAACACCGATCCTAACGGTACTTATGTTGTGCCTGATACTATAAATATTACAATGGATTTTGTAAACAGTACTTATACTGAAAATGATATTTCTATTTCAAATTTTAATCCATTTATTTATATTGACCTTGTGAGAGGAAAAGAAATTCATCTTGTGGATCACGCTCCAACTGATTTGGTTGATGTTTTATACTTCAACACCTTACATGATGATAGTGATGAATCTCTAGGAAGATATTATAAAACTGAAACAAATTTACCATGGGCAATTAATGTTTATGAAAATTTTGATTATCCTATTGAGAAAACAGTTGTTAATCAGGCTTATTTAAACTTTGGTACATGGGCACAAACAAGTGGATCAAGTTACTCTGATTGGTATCAGGATATTTCAGGGTATAGAAATAGTACATATATTTATTAAAACGTAAACATTTAAATTTTCACCTTCAACTTCATTTGAATAAGCGAGGAAAGAATTTCAATTGCTACAATATTTTCGCCTCCTTGGGGTACAATAATATCTGCAAATCTTTTTGTTGGTTCAATAAATTGCAAGTGCATGGGTTTAACAAAATCCTGATAATGATCTAACACTTGTTTAAACGATCGTCCTCGCTCTTCAATATCCCGCCAGATAATTCTCATAAGCCTGTCATCATCATCAGCATCAACATAAGTTTTTACGTCAAGGCGTTTTCGTAATTCACGATTTGTAAAAATCAAAATTCCTTCAACAATAACAACTTTTTTTGGTTCAACATTAATGGTTTCTTTATCTCTTGCACAAGTGATATAAGAATAAATCGGCATTGGAATATTTTGATGTTGCTTAAGCATATCCAAATGCTTAATCAATAAATCAAATTCGATTGATGATGGATGATCAAAATTAATATTTTTCTTTTCTTCTTGAGAAAGATGTCCATTGTCTTTGTAATATGAATCCTGCGAAATAACAGAGACAGATCCTACAGGTAAGTTTTTAATTATCTTGTTAACAACAGTAGTTTTTCCTGAACCTGAACCGCCTGCAATACCAATAATCAGCATAGTTTTTTTTATTTAATTTGCGTTTACAAATATATTAAAAATCAAAAAAAAATCAACGTATTACTTTTTTTTGTGTTTAAATGCAGTTCTAATCTGCAACAGATAATACTTTAAAGTTCAAATAAACTTAGATATCTTGTGGCTCTCATTGAATTGTCTGTTTTTCAGTATTTGTTTATATAGACAAATAAGAATTATCTTATTAATCTGTGAATCTAAGGAAATTTTGTAATAACAGTTGATTATGTGTCTTTTTTTTAAAACTTCATAACTTGCAATTCTCTCGGGTTTTTCCATTGTCCTCTGGTAAAATCCGGGAATGACTGTGGCTGCGAATTATTTGCAATAGATCGTTCACTAAGTTCGGTGACAACACTTAAAGCTGCTGCATCATAAACATCTGTATCTGGTTCTCTTCCGGTAATAAGTGCCTCAACTAATCTATAATCTTCAATAAAATCCATTCCACCGTGACCAGCTCCTTCGCTTTCTTTTTCAAGATTCTTCCATACTGGATGTATATATTTATCCTGATAATTTTTAAAGTCTTCCCAACTATGTGCTGGACTTATTCCTTCAATATAAATTTTTGATTCTGGATATTTTCTCATTACGCCTTTTGTACCCTGAAAATAAATATCACGGCTGTATGGTCGGGGATTATTTGTATCGTGGGTTAGTACAATTGTTTCTCCATTTTTTGTTTTGATTAATGTTGTAACAACATCACTTAAAGTGAATTTCTCATTAGCCTGAGAGCTGTCAATTCCAAATCTTTCCTCAGCATAAAGATGTAATCCCATAGTTTTAGTACCCATAGAAGTTAAGTAATCAAATTGATTTCCGCGGTTAATATCAAGACATTGAGCTATTGGACCTAATCCGTGAGTTGGATAAAAATCGCCATTTCTTTTCATTGAATGTTCTCGTCTCCAAACTCCTTCTCCGTTCATATCATGTTTTACCCATCTCAAATCATGTAAATAACCACACTCAGCATGTAAAGGAATTCCAAAAAGACCTTTTTTAACTATATTCAGCATAGTCATTTCAAAACGGTCGTAATTACAATTTTCCATCATTATACAATATTTCCCGGTCTTTTCTGAAGTTTCAACAAGTTTCCAGCAATCATCAACTGTGTATGCTGCGGGAACTTCAACTGCTGCATGTTTTGCTGTTTTCATTGCTTCGAGGCACATTGGAACATGCCATTTCCAAGGTGTTACGATATAAACCAAATCAATGTCATCACGAATGCACATTCTTTTATAGTCTTCGTCGCCTTTTGTGTAAATATCTGGTTTTTTTCTTCCTGCCTCAACAGCCATTTTTTGTGCATTTTGGGCTTTGCTTTTTACAATATCGCAAACTGCAACAAGTTCAGCATTTTTAATTTTCAGAAAATTAGCAAAATGAGCTGTACCCTGCAGTCCAACACCAATAACACCAATACGAACTTTTTCCATGGGTGGATTTATCAAAGGAAAACTTTTTGGTGGAGGTAATTTTACAATTTCATTTGAGTATGCTGATAAAATTTTTGAACCTAATGCTATTCCAATTCCTGCAGCTGCACCTTTTTGAAGAAAATCTCTACGGTTAAATTTATTGCTCATGATAAATTATTTAAAATTCAGGCATAAAAATACGATAATAATGGACATACAAAGGGGAGTAACTAATCAGTTTCAAAATTGAAAGTTTGTTATGAAAATAGATGACGGGGAATCAATGCATAAATGCGAAAATGATTAAATTAATCAATATTGAAAATTATGAGAGAAAATGAAATGTTTATTAGTGAAACTCAAATTTAAAAAATGTAGTGAACATAGCAAAGCTCTCTCATCGCAAGTAATTGAAATTTGTTTGTTGAACCAATTTAAATGATAAATGTCAAAAAAATAATCATTTTATGGAAACAATAAATAGCATTCATTTAAACATTCTATCATTTAAGCATTTAATCATTTGTTAGCTTTCAGCATACTGATTAATTACAAAGGAGAAATAGAAATCTTAAAATAGAAATTGCTTTTTTCAAATTAAAAAAGAAAACTCAATAAAATACCTGCTGCTACTGCTGAGCCTATCACTCCTGCAACATTAGGAGCCATAGCATGCATTAGCAAGTGATTCGATGGGTCGGCTTTTAAACCTTCTACCTGAACAACTCTGGCGCTGTCAGGTACAGCAGAAACTCCTGCTGCTCCAACCAATGGGTTAACTTTGTTTTCTTTAGATAAAAACAGATTCATAATTTTAGCAAACATAACACCACCTGCTGTTGCTATCATAAATGAAATAGCTCCTAATCCAAAAATTAACATTGATTGAGAAGTTAAGAAAACATCTGCTTGAGTTGAAGCTCCAACAGTGAGTCCTAAAACAATAACAACAATATCAATTAACGAAGTACGTGAAGTGTCAGCAAGTCTTCTGGTTACGCCACTTTCTTTAAGGATGTTTCCGAAGAATAACATTCCTAATAATGGTAGAGAACTCGGAGAAATGAATGCAGTTAAAAGTAGTCCAATAATTGGGAACATAATTTTTTCGAGTTTAGAAACGGAACGTGGAGGTTTCATTTTAATAACTCTTTCACGTTTAGAAGTCAAAAGTTTCATAATTGGAGGTTGGATTACAGGAACAAGAGCCATATAAGAATATGCTGCAATTGCAATCGGTCCAATTAAGTTTTGAGTTTGAATTCCGTTAATTATGTTACCATTAGCAATTTTCGATGAAAGGAAAATTGCAGTTGGTCCGTCAGCTCCACCGATAATTCCGATTGCACCGGCTTCGGGTAGATTAAATCCAAGGTAAATTGCGCCGAGGAAAGTAAGAAAAATACCAATTTGTGCAGCTGCACCAAGTAGCATTAATCTTGGGTTAGATATTAATGAAGAAAAATCTGTCATTGCTCCAATGCCTAAAAAGATAAGCGGAGGATATATCCCTTTGATTACACCAAAATAAAGATAGTTTAACACACTTCCTTCCTGGTAAACACTCAATTGAAGGTTAATTCCATCGGATTGGTAAAACGGAATATTTCCGATAATAATTCCTACCCCGATAGGTATAAGTAAAAGAGGTTCGTATTCGTATCTGATTGCTAAAAAGATAAAAAATAATCCTACAACAATCATAATTAAATGACCTGGAGTTGCATTATTGAAACCAGAATATTTAATAAATTTCTGAATTCCGAAATATGCACTTGATTCATTTTGTTCAATAGAAATATTTTCTTTAGATGATACCTTTTCTGTTGTAGTTGTGTCCTTTTTATCGACAGAATTGTTGTTTTGATGTGAACCTATAAATGATGATAATATTGCCAGGATTGCAATTATTCCAAAAACTGTTATAGTTTTTCTTACTCCTTTATTCATAATAATAAACTTAAATATGATTAAATTAGTTTATAATATTTCAATTAAAACATCACCTTCCAATACAGCATCGCCCGGATTTACTTTAATAGATTTAATAACACCCTGTTTTTCCGATAAGAGGTCGTTTTCCATTTTCATTGCTTCGTATTGAAGAAGTTTTTGACCTTTCTCAATAGTGTCGCCTTCTTTAACAAATATCTGCATAATATTTCCCGGTAATGGTGCTTTTATTTTAGCTGTACCTACAACTTGTTTTTTGAATTTATGTGCCGATCGTGGTGTTTCCAGTTCTTTTCTAACCAATATCGGTGTTTTGTTTTGCTGAGTGGTTTGCTCCAGTTCTATTTTATAGAAAGTACCGTTTACCTCAACTTTGGCTTTGTTATCTTCAAAATTAAGTATTTCAACATTATACAAATGCCCTTTTATTCTGAATTTAAATTTTTTCATTTGTTGTAAATTGTATAGCTAAATAATTCTTGTTTTTTTGTTTAAAATTTTTAATAAATGGTGTTGGAAAAAAAGTATATGGTTATAAGTTTATCCATATTTCTATTAATTCCGTTTTGCTCATCTTTTACTTTTGTCTCATTCCATAAATTTTTGAACTCCATGGAGAATAACTTTTTGATATTCTTTTGATAGTAATTACATTACTTTCTTGGTCATGAAGTTGATATAAATAAAGAGCAAGTGAAATTGCTGCACTTTCATCGCCAGGGATTCGTTCAACTTTTTCAGTTTGCTTTAGCTTGCCTGATTTACGAAGTTTATGTCTGATATTGTAATTTATTAATTTAGAAAAATAAGTAAAAACAAAGAACAATATTACCAATGCAGAAAATACAATACAATAACCAACAATTGCGATTGTTATGCCATCTGAAATTATATTTGGTAATTCAATAGATAAAATTTCCGGTATCATTTTTTATTGATTTATAATGGAATATTTGAATGTTTTTTCGGAGGATTTGAATCCTTTTTTGTAGCAAGAGTTTTTAATGCTCTAATAACTCTGAATCTTGTGTTTCTTGGTTCTATTACATCATCAATATATCCGTGCCTTGCTGCTTCATAAGGATTAGCAAATTTATTATTGTATTCTGTCTCTTTTTTTGTGATGTATTCAGCTTTTTCCTTTTTATCTTCAATTTCAGCAATTTTTCTGCCTTCGAGTATTTTGATAGCACCAGCTGATCCCATAACTGCAATTTCTGCAGATGGCCATGCATAATTAAAATCACCTTTTAATTGTTTTGAACTCATAACATCATGAGCACCGCCATAAGATTTACGTAAAGTTATCGTAATTTTTGGAACAGTAGCTTCGCCATAAGCAAACATTAGTTTTGCGCCATGAATAATTATTCCACCATATTCTTGTCCGCTTCCGGGAAGGAAACCAGGAACATCAACAAGAGTAAGTATGGGAATGTTAAA
This sequence comes from uncultured Bacteroidales bacterium, assembly GCA_964404485.1. Lineage (GTDB taxonomy): Bacteria > Bacteroidota > Bacteroidia > Bacteroidales > JAIORY01 > JAIORY01. The sequence goes on from CAYOKJ010000061.1 coordinate 12,816, forward strand.
CGCATCGCAGAATCGTACAAATCTTGCAGCTTTTCTTGATGAATTTATGTCAAGGACTCCGGCGAGGAAATTTGGTTGATTTGCAACAATACCAACTGAAATACCATCGAATTTTGCAAAACCTGTAATTATATTTCTTGCATAATTACGCTGTACTTCCAAAAATTCGCCATTATCAGTAATTGCATGAATAATGTCTTTAATTTCATATGGCTTGTTTGGATTTTCAGGAATGATGTCATTCAAATAATCTTCCATTCTGTTAATTGGATCATCACATTCTGTTTGTGGAGGTTCTTCTAGATTATTCTGTGGAAGATATGATAAGAGTTTCCGAATAATTAAAATGCCTTCTTCTTCGTTTTCGGCAATAAAATGAGATACACCTGATTTTGTTCCGTGAACCTGTGCGCCGCCAAGATCCTCAGTTGTGATTTCTTCTCCTGTAACTGTTTTGGTAACTTTAGGACCGGTAACAAACATATAGCTTGTATCTTTACTCATAATAATGAAGTCGGTTAAAGCAGGTGAGTAAACTGCACCTCCGGCACATGGTCCAAAAACTGCTGAAATTTGTGGTATCACACCTGATGCTTCAATATTTCTTTGGAATATTTCAGCATAGCCTGCCAAACTTTTAACACCTTCCTGAATCCGTGCTCCACCGCTATCGTTAAATCCGATAACCGGTGCTCCAACTTTCATTGCCTGGTCCATTATTTTACATACTTTTTTTGCAAAGGTTTCGGAAAGTGATCCTCCGAAAACAGTAAAATCATGAGAAAAAACATAAACAACTCTGCCATCAATAGTGCCATGTCCGGTTACAACACCGTCTGACAAATAATGAGTTTTTTCAAGTCCGAAATCATGCGAACGGTGAGTTACGAACATATCAAATTCTTCGAAACTTCCTTCATCCAAAAGTAATTCGATACGTTCTCTTGCAGTAAATTTCCCTTTTTTGTGTTGGGAATCTATTCTTTTTTGACCCCCGCCTAATTTAGCTTCTTCCCTTTTACTTAAAAGTTCCTGGATCTTGTTTTCAATAGCCATTTTCTATTTGTTTGTTAATTCGTTTATAACAATTTAGTGCCTATAATTTATAGTGCCTAAAATGCCTAAAGTTAAAGTTACCTGCAAATTATAAATAACTTTAGGCACTCCATCCCGAAAGTTTTCGGGATTAGTTCAATTTAAGTACTTTTTTTCTCACATAATTCTGTTAAAACTCCAAAAGTAGATTTTGGATGAAGAAAAGCAATATTTAATCCTTCAGCACCCTTTCTGGGTTTTTTATCAATTAAACGGATGCCTTTTTCTTCGGTTTCAACAAGAGATTTTTCCAAGTCATTTACTGCAAAAGCAATATGATGAATGCCTTCACCTTTCTTTTCGATAAATTTTGCAATAGGTCCTTCTGCATCTGTCGATTCTAATAATTCGATTTTGGTTTGGCCGATTTTTAGAAATGCTGTTTTAACTTTTTGTTCTTTTACTTCTTCAGTAGAATAGCATTTTAACCCAAGTACTTTTTCGTAGTATTCAATGCTAGATTTTAAATCTTTAACTGCAATTCCAATGTGTTCAATATGAGTTGGATTCATTTTAAAATGTTTGTTGTGAAATTTTTCACAAAAGTATATCTTTTTTGGATAATCAAAGAAAAATCAATGAAATAATTTATTAATTTTATTTGTAATAAATATGAAATTACTTATCTTTGAATTTAAAATGGATTTTGATTAAAAAAATTATATTTTTACAAATAAATTCTAAATAATATTCCTTGTTATGAAAGTTACTAATATCATCATTTTATTTTTAGTTTTATCGATGAGCCTTAATTCACAGCCATTTGTAAATATTGATGCAGGCTTTTCAGGTGTTATGCAAAGTACTGGATCTTGGATTGATTATAATAATGATAAATTTATTGATGTTCTTATTACTGGCGAAAAATTTAGTGGAAATAATCAAATACTTACTTCTAACCTTTATACAAATTCGAAAGCGAAGGCTTTTTATAAACTAAATACTTATCTGCCTGAAGTATATCGTGCTTCTGTTGATTGGGGTGATTTTGATAAAGATGGAGATAAAGATCTTATAATTTGCGGAGAAACAAATAATAACAAAATCATAACAAATATTTACAAGAATAATGGTTATGGAAAACTCTTGTTGTTACCTACAAACATTACTCCTGTACGCGACGGTTCTGTTCATTGGGGTGATTATGATAAAGATGGAAATTTGGATATTTTAGTTTCAGGACAAAGTTATAATAAAAATGTAATTACAAAGATTTATAGAAACAATGGAAATAATATATTTTCTCCAATTATTTGTGGACTTGAAGCTGTTTATTTAAGTTCTGCAAAATGGGGAGATTATGATAGTGACGGGGATTTGGATATTCTTATTTCTGGTCAAACATATAATGGAGTAACTATTTCAAAAGTTTATAAAAATATTGGAAATAATAAATTTGAATCCTTGCCATTATTAATAGAAGGTTTGAGAATGAGTGATGTTGAATGGTGTGATTTTAATAAAGATGGAAAACTTGATTTTATTATTTGTGGCGAAAATTTCAATAATCAAATAATTACTAAAGTTTATAAAAACACAGGCAATGATAAGTTTGTTGAAGTTAGAACAAATATTCCCGGAGTACGTTCAGGAAGTATTGATTTAAAGGATTATGATTGTGATGGTGATTTTGATGTTTTGATTTCCGGAGAGTCATATGAAAAAGCAATAACAAAAGTTTATCGTAATGATGGAAATTTTGTTTTTAATGATATTAATGCAGGACTTCCGGGAGTTTATATGGGGGCTGCTTATTGGGGTGATTATGATAATGATTGTGATAAGGATATTTTGATTTTAGGACTTAATAATTGTTATGATTATATTGCAAAACTATATCGCAATGATGGAGAAAATGTTGAGAAAAAGAAAGTTGAAGAAGTAAATGATTCCGGGATTTGGACTACTTCTTCTTATGCTATTCCCCAAAGAGGCCCGTTATATTATTTTGTTTATTCATCCTGTTATTGCGATCCTTATAAAAAGGGGCAGGATTATCACACTTATATAAGTAATGTCCATAGAACAAAAACTCCTTACGATTTGCATAATATGTTTAATACTCTTATAAGGAAAAATGTATCAACGTGGCCGGAGATTGATCAGGGGCACAGAGTTTCTATTGGGTATGAAACGAAAGCTTCTGCAACAAAAGCCCGGGCTAATATAATTCGAGAATATACAGAAGAAGAATTTCATGTTCACTATGTTGAGTGGTAAAAAAATGTTTATTTAAAGTTAATTTTAAAAAAGGCAAAATATCTTTTCACAAAACATATTGTATATCATTAAATAACAATAATAGTTATGAATATAAAAATTTTATTAAATGTAATAATTTTATTATTTGTATCATTAATATTTTCTTGCACGGAAGGGTCTGCTATTGAGGAATATCCGCCAGTAGCTCAAATTCAAGTATTTCCGTTAATAGGTGATACGACTACAATATTTCTTGCTGATGCAAGTACAAGTTATGACGAAAATTATCCAAATGCATGCCTTGAGTTTCAATGGAATTGGGGCGAAAATGAAGAATGGTCAGATTATTCTATAAATCAAACTTCAACATGTAAATATGATTCTTTTGGAAGTTATATGGTAAGCGTCAGGGTAATTGATTCTTCCGGTTGGACTGATGCTGACTTTGTTGAAATTATGGTTGTTGAAGACAAATAAATAGTTACTTCAAACTAATAAGATCGCTATATGATTTGTCAATAAAGTTTGAGGAATCAACTTTTAGTAAATCAATATATTTATTGCATTGTTTTCTGAGTTTTTCTTCGCCGATGCTTCCACTGCTATCAATAGCTTCAATTTCTATAAAACTGCCAAGATTTTTTACTTTATCGATATGGAATTTTACATTTTCAATGAAAAAAATCTTACGGGTTTTATCAACAATTATCCAAACTTTAAGCGTGTTTTCAAGAATTTGTTTTAGGGATTTAATATTTTCATTTGGTTTATAAAGAATGACTTCAGATTTTTTTAATCCTTTAGTCTCAATTCTATTATATAAAATTAACGAGTTTTCAATTTTCCCTTCCCGAAGTTTTAACCGTCCTTTTTCGGTTGTGAAATAAGTATCTATTTGATGGTCTTCCCCAATATATTTTGCATTATTTTTTAATAATATTTCTTCAATAATTTCAGGATTGTTGCAAGAAGCTTTAATTTCTATGTTTAGGATATTCATTATGTAAAGATAGAAAAAACCGTTAATTTAATTAACGGTTTTAGATTAGTGGAGCATAGGGGAATCGAACCCCTGACCTTCCCGAATGCTTTCGGGACGCTCTAGCCTGAGAAAAGCTAACAGTTGTTATCAATATTTTCCAGAAATTTCAATGATGTATAATAAACCAAATAGACGAACTTTAAGATTTTAGTCATTTTATGAAGAATTAATTAAGAACTCAATATATTTTCTACTTTTCTTTTTTTTAATTTGATATTCTCTACTAACAGCTCCAGTTCTTGTATTATGTTTTTCTTGGTAAACTAATTTCCATGGGATACCAGATTTTGTAGAAGGAGTACGACTCCAATTATGCTGCTGAAGTCTTTTGACCGGATCTTCTGAGCTACCGATATAGTATTTATCAGTTTTAATACTTTGAATAATATATGTGAAGTAAAACATATAGGCTTTTTAAGTAGAAGAAAAGAGAATGTAATCGTTTCTATTTTTTAGTGGAGCATAGGGGAATCGAACCCCTGACCTTCCCGAATGCTTTCGGGACGCTCTAGCACATAAAAAAAGTATTTTATTCTTAGTGGAGCATAGGGGAATCGAACCCCTGACCT
>CAYOKJ010000062.1:0-17272 GCA_964404485.1 uncultured Bacteroidales bacterium
TTTAATTTTTTTTCAAATGTACATCAGTTTGTGGGAATGGAATTATAATATCATTTTTTCTGAATTCAATATCAATCTGAAATCTTAAATCGCTTTTAATATTTTCTACCCTGAATGCTTTTCTTGTCCAAAAGAATAATTGAAAATCCAAAGATGAATCTCCGAAATCATTAAAACGTACAAATGGTTGCGGTTTATTTGTTATGTCTTTGTGTTGTTTTGCACATTCTAAAAGTACATTTTTTACTAACTCAACATCCGAACCATAAGCCACTCCAATTTCAACTTTAAAGCGTGTTTTTACCTCGATATGGCTCCAGTTAATAACATTATCACTAATGAATTTTGAATTAGGAATAATCATAATTATATTATCTCTGGTTTCTAATTTTGACGTTCTTAAACCAATACTTAAAACTCTGCCAATAATATTCTCCTCAATTTGAACAACATCATTAACTTTCAAATTTCTTTCAAATAAAATAAATAATCCTGACGCAATATCATTAAATATTTGCTGAATACCAAGCCCGATTCCAACCAGCAAAGCTGCTGAACCTGCGATCAATAATGTAAGTTTTACTCCCAAAATATCCAAAACAACACCAATAACAATTACCCATGTAATGTATTTTATTATCAGGAAAATTGAGTTGCTGTTTCCTTTGTCTATTTTTTCGGTAATTACCTGGCGTTGGAATATTTTCTTTAATGTTTTTAGTAATAGCCAGGTAATAATAATTAAAAAAGTGGAAATTAGAATATGATAAATTGTAATTTCTAAGGTATCTGTTTTAATAAGTTGAAAGTTGAAAATTTCTTTAAGGCTCATGGTATGTTATGTTTTTTATTAATGATAATTATTTTAAAAATATATTATTCAGGAAAACTAATTTTTTTTCATTCCCACACACCTGAAATTTTTTCATCACAAAACGAACATTTATTATTTTTAATAAAATTACTATTTATTTTAAATCCTTTACGTTCGATTAATAGTTTACCACAATTTGGGCAGTAAGTGTTTTCGGCTTTTGATCCGACCACATTTCCAATATAAACAAATTTAATGCCTGCATCAATGGCAATTTGTCTGGCTTTATTGAGAGCAGTTGTTGAAGTATAGGGAAGTTGCGTTAATTTATACATGGGTGTAAATCTGCTAAAATGTAAAGGGCAGTCTGCAAAACCATTGTCAAAAAGCCAATTGCACATTTTTTTTATCATGTCAAAATCATCTGTCCAATTTGGTATAATCAAATTTGTTATTTCAAGCCAAACATTTTCTTCTTTTAAAATTTTAAGAGTGTTTAAAACCGGTTGTAATGTTCCTGCATTAAGCATCTCATAAATGTCGTTGCTGAATGATTTTAAATCAATGTTTGCTGCATCAATAACTTTTGCAAGTTTTCGCATAGGTTTCTCTTCTATATAACCTGCCGAAACAAATACATTCTTTAAATTATTTTTGTGTGCGATTTTTGCCGAATCGTACATGTATTCATAAAAAACTATTGGTTCGGAATAAGTGTAGGCAATAGATTTGCAGTTTCTGGAGATTGCTTCTTTTACCAACTTTTCCGGCATTAAATCATAATTGGAAGTATCTTTTGGTGATGATTGTGAAATTTGCCAGTTTTGACAATTTAAACAGGCAAGATTGCATCCGGCTGTAGCAACTGAAAAAGAACGACTTTCGGGCAAAAAATGAAAAAGAGGTTTTTTCTCAATAGGATCAACATGGATTGCACATGGGTTTCCATAAACAATGGTATATAATTTATTTTCAAATACTACCCTGGTTTTACAATCACCGGTTTCTCCTTCCTCCAAAACACAAGCTTGTGGGCATAAGCGACATTTTATTCCTCGTGGAGTTGAAATATAAAAATGTGCTTCTTTACTCCATTTCCATAACTTATCTTTTGAAATGTCAGGTAATTTCGATGATATTTTTGAGATTTCACCAGCAATAATATCAATACTGCCTAGGCCTGCAAGCATGCCACAAGTGCCATATAATCCGTATTTCAGGAAATTACGTTTACTGATTTTGTTTTCAGAGTTACTCATCACTGTAAAGTTATAATTCTATTTCTTTTTAGCCAAATTATTAATACACAAATAATATTAAAAAAACCTATAAGAATACCAACATTAATAATTCCAATTAATGGAATAAGTAGGGCAGAGGTAAGTAATGCGCCAATTGCTGAACCCAGTAAATCGCTACTGTATGATTCGGCGGCAAGAGATGGAATTTTTGATTTGCGAATTTTTGTTGCAATTGCAAATTGAAATCCTGTCATTATAGAAATCAGTAATGTAAGCACGTAAAAAATTGTATGAAGCAAGACTTTTTCGAAATTTAAAGTGCTGCATAAAATAATTATTAAGGGTAAAATAATTATGTAAATTCCAATGATAAATTGAAGTTTAATGAAATGATTTTTGTTTAATTCTTTGAAAAACTTTGGCAGGAAATATGACCCAATTGCCAAACCTGCCATAAATAAAGTTATGATTATTCCAATAATGTGATAAACATATCCGTAAATTATCTGAAAAGAAATCAGGATTATTACTTCTGCAGATGATGCTGCAAAACCTCCTGCAAAAAGTCCAACACTAATAATATTTATCTTCATTAAAATGAAAACTAAAAATATTAAAACCAATATTGAAATAAACAAGAAATTATTTTTGAAATAACTCATCCATAATAATAACTGACCGTAATATGAAATTGGCTTGAAATCCTTATTAATTTTGCTTTTTGTAGAGAGAGAGTTTTTAATAAATTCGCTTCTCTGTTTTATAAGTTCATCATCCAGATAGCTGTCGTTTACGTAGTCATTTTTAATTTGTTTACTATTAACTAATCTGGTAATCTGAAGGCTCAAATTTGTATCAGATGCAATATAATAATTTCGATTGCCCGGAATAATTTTAACATTTTTAAAGCATGTTTTTAAGGTGTTGAAAATTATCGAATTTGTATTTATTTCCTCTTTGCTTAAATAATTTTGTGATGAGTTTAGGGAGATAGAAATTACCGCATTATTATTAAGTTTTTTCTTTATTTCCGAAAAGAATTCAAAAGTATAAAATCGGTTAATACGTGCTGTTGTAGGTTCAGGTAAATTCATCAAAACAACATCATATTTGTTTTGTGTTTCATTAATAAAAAGTCGGGCATCTTTGTTAATAATATTTAGTTTCATGATTTTAGGAATGAAACCAAATATATTTCCAAGCTCAATTATTCCGGGATTTATTTCCAGATAATCAATTTTTGATATCTGATATTTCAAAATTTCTTTAATTCTTCCTGAAACCCCACCGGAAATTAGTAATATATTTTTCGGAGCTGGATGTTGAAGCATTGCATAATGGACAGATTCTTCATTTTCAATGATATTATTTGTTGAGAATAGTGAGACACCGTTTTCATAAAAATTTAACTGTTCATCAGTTTTCGAAACAAATAATTTTCCATATTGATTTTCTTGGGAATAAATAATGTTTTGTCCTTCATAAAGTTTAGAAAGAGAAGCTTCTTCTATGTCAAATTTTAAGATTATAGTTAGAAAAATCAAAAAGATAATAGAAGTAATAGTTCCGGCTACTGTCATCTTATTTTTGATTGCCAAAAGTATTGCTGCAAGAAAGTTTATTGTAAGAATTATTGTGAGTATTTGGAATGCCGAAAAGAAAAATAATAGTATGAAATTTAATATTATTCCGCCAATCAAACTTCCCAAAGATTCTAAATAATATACTTTATTTATGCTATTTGAATTTTTAGAAATTTCGATACTGAATATTGTAAATGCAATTCCTGATGAAACACAGAAAGGAACTAACAAAATGAAGGAACTAAAAATTATTTCGAAAAGACTAAGCATACTTCCAACAGGAAAAACGATATTTTTTAAAACATTAAGAGCAAAAACAGTAATAATTGGCATTATAGCAAGGATAACCTGCAAAGAAATAATAATTGAGATTTTATTTTTGGTATTACTGAAGAATTTTCCGAGATATGCGCCAGCTCCTGTCAACAACATCCAGTTAGCAAGAATAATCCCCATAATTAATTCGTTGCCAAACAGAACTGAAAGAAATTCCCGCAAAAGAATTATCTGCGTGATAACAGCTGTTATACCAGTTATTATTATTGATAATTTGATAATATTATGTGATGATAATTTCATGTTTTCTATAAATGACAATAATTTATATTGAGCTAAAATGATAAAACTTTTAAATTTAAAATGAATTAAACTATAAAAGTTTCATTCTTTCTTTTTTAATGATAAATTGAAAATGCCAATTTCTATTATTTTACCTTGATATTTAAACAAATACAAGTGTTTTAGAATTTAAGCACTCCAAACTTAATATTTAATACGCTTTTATTTCTATTTCAAATTTCGTATATTTGCTCATTAATCTTGATTTAAAATATTATACGAATATAATAAATTATGAATCGAAAAATTAGAATTCTATTAATAAATATATTGATTTTTTTGTTTATAACTAATTGCAACTCACAAGAAAAAGATATGCAAAGAAAAATTATTAACCGCGAAGCTGTTGCTGCCGGAAGGTATTATCAATCAGATGCAATAAAGTTGAAAAGCGTTTTAAAAGATTTATTTGGAAAAGCATTACCAATAAAAAATAAAAACACATTGGCAATTATTTCGCCCCATGCCGGTTATGCGTATTCCGGTGAAGTTGCTGCCTCAGCGTTTAATCAGGTTAACTGGGATAGGGATTATGATAATATTTTTATTATCGCCTCAAGTCATAATGTGTCATTTTCAGGAGCATCAATTTATAATAGAGGAAATTATATTACACCTTTAGGAATGGTTAAAGTAGATTTTGATTTGGCGGATAAACTGATTAATGAAAATGAAATATTTACGTTTAACAGAAGAGCGCATTCAAATGAACATAGCCTGGAGATTCAATTACCATTTTTACAGTATAGAGAAAAAAATGAATCTCTGATTATCCCAATTGTTATTGGAACACAGGATCCTGCTGATTGCAAAAAAATTGCTGATGCACTAAAACCATACTTTAATGAAAGGAATTTGTTTATATTTTCTTCTGATTTTTCTCATTATCCTAAATACGAAGATGCAATAAAAATAGATAAAAGAACTGCTGAAGCAATATGTTCAAATTCAGTAAAAGAGCTACATAATATCCTCAGAGAAAACAGCAAAATGGGTATTCGTGATTTGGCAACAAGTTTATGCGGATGGAGCTCTGTTTATTCCTTACTTTATCTTACAAAAAATAATAAAGATTTTGAATTCTCTCAAATTCAATATTTAAATTCTGGGGATGCTGCTTTCGGTGATAAATCCAGTGTTGTTGGATATTACGCAATTTCAGTTTGTGATAATAGTATTTCTGAAAAAACAGAACAGGTGGAATTTCTTAGTAGATCTGAAAAAAAGTTTTTATTAAAAATTGCACGAAATACAATCGAAAAATATATAAACGAAGGCAAAATTACTGAAATAGATACAGGAGAGCTCACAGATAAATTAAAAGAACATTGTGGAGCATTTGTTACTTTGCATAAAGAAAAGCAATTGCGTGGTTGTATTGGACGATTTGTTGAGTACGAACCACTTTATAAAATTATTCAACAAATGGCAGTTGAAGCAGCAGTACATGATTATCGTTTTCCAAAAGTCGCATCTGATGAAATTGATGAGCTGGAAATTGAAATTTCTGTTTTAACACCATTAAAAAAAATTGATTCCATTGACGAAATTATAATGGGGAAACATGGAATATATATTAAAAAGGGCTCGCTATCAGGAACTTTTCTTCCTCAGGTTGCAATAGAAACCGCTTGGACAAAAGAAGAATTTCTTGGGCATTGTTCAAGAGATAAAGCAGGAATCGGATGGAATGGATGGAAAGATGCCGAGATATATATTTATGAGGCTCTTGTTTTTAGTGAAGAGGAAATGGAGTAATTGTAATTGGTTGTAATTGATTGTAATTGATTGTAATTAGTTATCAGTTATCAGTTATCAGTTATCAGTTATCAGTTATCAGTAAAAATTGGCAAGTGTAATTGAGTATCCAGCAACCAGCATCATCTATCTAATTGCCAGAATTATTGAAGAAAGTAATCTGTCAATTCCATCAGGGTCTGTGGCAATAATGTTTTCAAAGACAATATTTTGCCCTTTAATTGTTCGATTTATTTGCTCAATCATTTCATCTGTAAGATATGAATTTTCTGAATAATAGTGATAAACTCTAAAGCCTTTCTGAATTGTTAATGTAAATGAAACAATCTTAAAAGAATGTTCAAACTCAAAATCATTGGGCATTTTTGGAATTAATGTTGCGGCAGCAATCATAATTTCTCGTCTGAGTACTCCTGAGTTTTTATTCGCAATTGTAGCAATCGGATCCGGGAGTTTTTTAACTCTGAATCTTTTTGATCCCATTTTTTTTTGGATTCCATTAATATTGGCAGTTATGCTTATTATTGTCTCACTGAAACCAGCTGATATATTAACAATCCAATCATCGCTAGATGGATCACGTTTTAATGTGCCTGCAGAAATTGAAAGAGTCAATCGATTTTTCGGTATTCCAGAAACAGAAATAGATACAGGATTGTCAGTACCAATATAAAATACATTCATTTTTTTAGCTGAAATGGCATAAGAAGGTTTAGCTACAATGTATTCACTTTTAAAATGATAATCGTTAATAAGGCCGGTACCTGTTTTAGCCCTTACAAATCCTGCGTATTTTTTTATTCCTTCCGATCTGGCGGGGAAATTAATAACTATTGTTCCATTTTTATTATCAAGTAAGGTAGCTTGCTTATATTGTGTTACAGGCAGATAGTCAATATTTTTAGAATAGTAAACCTCAGGACTTTGAGTTGTATCATAAGCAGCTACAATTATTTCGGCTTTATATTCATCGCCAATAAAAACAAAATTACTTTTTGGAAGAATTTTTGCTTCTATTCTATCAAACTTAAAGTCCCCCTGTCCAATTGATTTATGTAATAAATTTACAACATCAAATTCTGCATTATAAACATCCGAAATAATTTTATTCAAGATAGGAATATCAGCAGCAATAATCGTATTATAAAAAAAGTGTGTTTCCCAGTTTTGTTTTTTTCCATCTGCATTATAATAAGGACCTTCGGTTGTAAGTCCAAGGGATATATTATTTATGTTTTTGGGATCGACCAATTTGAGCATTTTCTGACGAAATTCAATTATTTTATCTTTTAATTTTTTTGCCATACCATCAGAGCCATCATCCAAATTTCCAATAAAATAATTTGTAGGTATTGTGTTATTGTCTTTTTTTTGTATATCCTTTGCTGAAATATTTTTTGCTGAATCAATAGAGATTCCTTCAACTTTTGAGATTAATTCATTTCGAATATAATTAATATATTTAACCATCTCAAGAGACAGTGATTTTGCCTCTTTTGCTTTATCCCAAAATGGCTTTACTTTAATCTGGTTCATCTGATAATTTTTTTCAAAATTTGCATAAATATCTTGCAGCTTTTGTGAAAAATTTTCATTTGTCTCTGTTATGTTTTCATCTACAACGACAAAAGCATTAATTACATCCTTAGAAACATTTAATGCCAATAAAGCAGTCATAACTAAATACATCACGGCTATCATTTTTTGCCTGGGTGTTTCTTTGTTTCCTGCCATTTGGTTTATTTTATAAATAAAATAACTATTGTGTAATTGTGTATTGCAAATATATTGAATTTATTCCAGATTGTATTTTTGAGTAATCTGTAATAACAAAAGAGAAAGTAAGCCGGTGGCCTTCATTTCTTCCTGAACCCGTATAACAAGTACCAATATTATCAATTAATATACGAGGCATATGAGAAACAGTTATTTTTTTACTTGCTCTTCCCGGTTTACCTTTACTCATTCCTATATATGGGCTTGCTTCAACTTGCAATTCCATTCCTTCAGGAATACTGCCGGAAACTAACTCAATTGAAATTGAAATAGTTGGATCCGAAGGATGGACTAATGTTGTGTAATTAAGCCACTGTGAATTATCAGTTATAATTTTTTTAGGCAAACCTGCATCAAAGGAAGATGTAAAATTCATATATATTGGCTCTCCTTTAGAAAGGGTAATGCTGTTTTGAGCATTAGATACATAAGTTGTTGAAAGTAGTAATATCCAGAATATTATTATTAGTTTTTTCATTTTTGATATTTTTTTATACAGAATTAGAATTTCGTTTGAAACTTTATCCTGCGAGATTTTTTCTTAATAATTACATTAATGTGTTTTACTTGCATTGAATTCAGATTAATGTTAAATTCATTTGTCTCCAGATTATATCCTTTTGGGATACCTCTTTTATAAATCTTAATTTTCCAATTTCCCGGCCTTAAGTCATCAAATGTAAATGTTCCATTATTTTTTGTGAGAACTCTGTACGTTTCTTCTTTATTTTTCGCTTCGATTATTAGTTTTTTTAATTCATCTTTTACGGAAATAAATCCCTTCTTCTTATTATTTATATCTTCTTCAATAATAATGTTGCCGGTAATTTTTCCCGATTTTGTTAAGGTAATTTCAAAATTCGACTTTTTTCCTGGCATAATTTCAATGATATAAGGTCCAGGCTCTTCAGCAATAGAATTTAATCCGGATTTTGAATTATCCATGAATAAAAAATGCCTTCCTGTTTCTACAAAGGGGAATTCAAATTCACCATTTTTGTCAGAAATAGCAATGTTGCCGGCAAGAGTAAAGGAGATACCTTCAATATTGTCTGCACCTTTATTTATTATTTTTCCTTGTAAACTACCTATATCTTCTCTTTTTGAAACAGCTAAATTAATAATATAGGTGTATTTCAGACTTGCATTTAGCTGAGTATTATTTAAAGAATTTTTTCTGAGGTTGTAGTTTGCATTAATCCCAATAATATTTTTTTTATTTATTTCGTAGTTTGTATTTAACGAAAGCAAACTTCTGTCTTTATAGTATTCTTCTATCATATAATCGTTTTGATAATGAAACATTAATGTTAATTTTTTGCCAAAATTTAAATTAATTGTACCTCCATAAAGAAATCTTTTAAAATCGTTAATAAGATATTGTTTGCCTTCAAAATAGTTAATGAAACTTTTAATGAATATACTTTTACTGATTTTATATTGCAAAGATAAATTGCCGTTTAATACGTTTGTTAGTTCACCTTCATTTAATTGCAGGAAGTTTTCTGTTTTACCAATACTCCCATTTAAATTAATTGTAAACTTCTTTATTTTACTTTGAAGCGTAAAACGTGCTGTATATTCATTATAATTAAATTGTTTTGGTGTTCTCCTGTCTTCTCTTCCTCTTTTATTTACTCCAATACTTATACTGTGATTAAAATTTAACCTATAACTTGCAGAGAAATTTAGATTGTTGCTAAAAGGGGCATTAGCATACATCGTATCTAATGCAATATTGAAATAGTTGAAATTGTAGTTTGCAGATAAGTTTATTTTACGAAATATGTTTGCACTTATTCCAGTTGACATATACTTTGAATTTGAAATGTAACCCGGAAAGTTTTCATCTGCTTTTGTGAAATTAAAAAACATTTTGTAAAGTTTGAAATTTATTTTAAGAGCAGTTGAATACGCCATAGTCATTATTCCTGCTGTCATACCAGCGGCATACTCAAATTCAAAGTCACTCCAGATAAACGGGCTTGCTTTTCCTGAAATTGTATAAAGTTGAGCAGTACTGTCTGAAACAAATGTTTTGTTTAAGAAACCTGCTTTAATTTGTAAATTTTTACCTGAAAAATAGTTGCCAAATGCAGAAATAACCTGTTTGATCTTTGGATAAAAGCGAGGATAGTTAACAAATGATCCAATACTAAGTTTATTAAACTTATAAGTATATCCGAATCCCCTGCCATTTCTTGAGCCCTCTGTTAAGTTAGTTAAACTATAGCTATTATCACCAAGTATTACATCAGAATGAATTGAAGAATAGTTTATATTGTACTCATCAGTTTGCCCCAAAACCGGATTTCCTTGTTGATTAGGACCAAGAAAATGAAAATCAATATTTCTGTTTTTTCTTTTGGATATAATGCCAGAGCCTTTAATATCGAACATAGCACCGTATTTTCTGTCACCAAGTTGATTGTTTGTAACCAAAAGACCTGATATTTTTACCGGAATACGATTATGAGCATCAAATTTAATTTTCTCGGAAGGGATTACATCAAAAGTATATGAAACAGTTTTCTTTGTTTCAGGGTTTTCGGCAATTGAACTTGTAAGACTTACGGAATTTCGTTTATAATGCACAATATTTTTAGTAGTTGAAACAGAGACATTTGTAAAAACCAAAGAGTCAGGTGCTAATATAAAAGTTCTGGTTTCTTTTGCATCTTTGTTACTTATCGTCGCATTTATCGTCGCTTTAATATTTGATAGATTATGTATTAAAAATTTTACATTTACCGAATCTCCTGAAAATGCATATTTAGGGGCTTCTATTAATTTTGTCAGGATTTCAAATCTGGGTTTTACATAAACAGGAATTTTTACATTACCAATTTTGGAGTTTTCTGTTTTTCCAATGGCTTGAATTTCGATAATGTAATTTCCTACTTTAGTTGATTCCATAATATTGAAACTTAAAATTTTCAATTTCTTGCTATTTCCATATACAATAACAGAACTATAATCAGTAAGTTGGTTCCAACCTTCCGGTATCTTAGTTTTTAGATGAAATGTTTCTTCTGTATCAGAATTATTTTTTAACATTACAACTAAATTAAAAGTAGAACCGGGAGTTAGTTCCTTCTTTTTTTGATTGTTAATTAGAGCTATACTATAAATAGGACCATCTAAATTTGTGGAGTGTGTGGCTTTTTTTTGTCTTTTATTTTTTTTATCTTTCTTTGCCTCTTCAAATGTAATAATTGACAAATTACCGGTATGTACAGGTATTTTTATAATTTGTCTGATAAAGATTGTTGTAGTAAGGTTTAAATTAAACTTTTTTAATGAATTTATTGATACCCTATATTTGTTGGATATACTGTAAAGTGTTTGGTCTTTTTTAACTTCGTGCATATAATATGGTTTCCCATCAAGATATTTAATAGCATCAGATTTTAAAATTTGATTTTCTTTCTGTTCTTGAGAAAGTAAAATAGTATTAAAGCAGATTAAAAGAATAATGACACCTAAACACCTTATAGAAAAGTAGATATTCAAATCATGCAAATATTGAAACACTTTCCACATCTACATTCTTTATTTATTGATTAACAAATTAGTGCCAGTTCATAAAAAAGTATTGATTTATTTATAAAAAAGTCAATCAATAACCAAAGAATTAGATGAACACCGGAAAAAGAATTACATGATAATATAAAAGTCTTTATCTAATATTCTTTCATTAGGAGCTAGATTACTTAAAATTACTGTAGCTCTAATATATGTATTTGATTGTTCCCCTAAAAATATAATGTATATTCTAATCCAAAAACATCTTCTTCTTGTCCTGCAGCAACTATTAATGTTTGATAGGTTTTCTCCGCTACGATTCCCTCAAGATTGAATCTAAAACGAGCTGAAGTATTAGGATAAAGCCCTTTCTTAGGTGCTTTAATTTTTTTAAT
This sequence comes from uncultured Bacteroidales bacterium, assembly GCA_964404485.1. Taxonomy (GTDB): domain Bacteria; phylum Bacteroidota; class Bacteroidia; order Bacteroidales; family JAIORY01; genus JAIORY01. Next base: position 11,711 of record CAYOKJ010000062.1, read on the forward strand.
TGATTCTCCATTATCATCATACAATTCAATTGATACATCAGGTACTATATAATGCTCTCCTGTATTTTTAATATCAACTGCTAAAAACAATTGATCTCCTTCAGTTATTAGAGTTGGTTCTAAAAATTCTAATTTTCCAATACCTTTATCTGCTATTTCAGTAACTACTTGAACAGCATAACGTGTTATTGTATTTATATTTAGTTCTCCAGGCTGATTTGGGTCGATAGGGGTAACACCTTCAACCATTAGAACGCTCCAATAAGTACCGTTTATAGTATCATTTTCGGGTATTGTTACTTCATATTGTACGTATATAGTCTCATTTCCCTTAACTATTACTGTTTTTGGGCTGTATTTAATCCAGTTTGCATTTGAACGACTATGTGTAATCGGTTCTTCATAAAAAGTAAAATCCTCATAATTGTATAGCAAATCAGTTTGATAAACTTTTAATTCCTGATCAAATTTGTCGCTATTATGAATTTTTATTTCTCCCTTGTAAACATCACCTTTCATGCCTTTGTGTGTACGTTTTAAACTGCCTTCAATTTCGATTGATGCGATTGAAAATAAAGGTAAGATGTTTAATAAAATACATGTTAAAAGAAGTTTGGTCGTTTTCATTTTAAATTATTTTAATTAATAATAATTTGTTTTTCATAGGCTAGTATTCAAAGATACAAAAAATGATTTGTTAGTCAAATTTTTATTAGCTATTTTAACCTCTGCTTTTGCTAAATTATTGCATTTTTAAGTATTAATAATAAAGGGGGACGATTTTCCCCCTTTGATTAATAAGCTTTTTTTTACTTAAACTATCACAATATTTATATTAACCTATTATACAAGATCAGCTTATTATTTGTTTAATCTATTTTACTGTTATTATATATTTGTTATTGTTAAAACAACAGTTGCACTTTCACCGGTGGTTGCTACTATACTCCCATAATCGCCAACTGCACCGGCATCCCATGTGTATGAAAGCACATATCCGTCGTCATTTGCAGTACCTGTAAAGCAACTTCCTATAAGAGTTACTAAATCTACAGCCCCTGCTGCATTTACTAGTGCAATTGCTGTAGTTCCGGTTCCTAATGAACCTCCCTGATTTCCATTGCTTGGTATTACTGTAGATACAGATAAAGAAGTACCAGTTGGTACACCAGTAACTGATGCAGTAATTGTTCTTGTTTCTGCTACGCCTACAATTGAAGAAACTTGAGCATAACCAATTCCGGTACCTCCAGAAATTTGTGCACCAGCTTCAGTTGTTGTAAGTTCTAAAGATATGGCGGTTGCATCCCCAACATCAAGAAGACAAACTTCAGGAATACCCATATCTAATGTGTGATTTGATGTTGCATTATCTTGTGCACTAATATTAGTAGTGAACATGAATAGAACTATTACTGTTCCGATAATTAATTTTAAGTTTTTCATAATAATATTTTTTTGGTTTATAATTCATTTTATAAATACAAAATTACAACACAGCTTATAATAAAAATATAGGCATCTTGCTGAAATCGTGTTCAGGAAAACTGTATTTTGCTTTAAAAAAACTGATGCTTTACTTTCTTGAAAATATTAATTGAGGATTTTTTTCGTATTTTAATTGGCATCATGGGCTGTAATTGTAAATACTACAGTAATTACTGTAGTATTAGATTCAATTTGCCCGTAGTTTGTAGCAGGATCATCTACTTCCCATGTAAAAGTCATCTGATATCCGTCATTATAGCCTGTGCCAGTATAACAGCTTGATATTCCTGTAATTAAATTCTGATCAACTGCTGAAAGAATAATGGGTGTGGCAACAGGAATTCCTAAATCCCCACCGCTATTTGTCGTAGTACAAGCAGCCGAAACTAAAGTTAACTTAGTTCCTGTAGGAATAGTTCCACCGGAAATATTTGCCGTAATCTCACGGTTTGTGTTTCCTGGTACTATAGAAGATATTTTTACAAACAAGTCAGAGTTTGATGTAGTGGCAGCTGCTGCACCGGCTGTTGAAGTTGTGAGTGATAAAGTAATGGGAGCATGATTGGTTTCTATTAATGCAAAACTGCTTATATGTAATGTAACATTATCTCCGGCAGTCCATTCCTGTCCCATTACATTCATTATAAATAATAAGCTATTAGCAAGCAATAGATATTTAATTCCTGGCTTTTTCATATTTCAATTATTCTGTAGATGAAATAGTATAAGTTACTGCAATAGTATTGCCATTTTCATAATTAACACTATAATTATAACTTTCAGGGTTTTCCCAGACATAAATAAGTTGATTACCCTTGTTAATTCCTCTTCCTGTAAAGCAACTTCCAATATTTGTAATTATTGTTTGTGGAAAAATAGAAAGGATTATTTGATTCGTACTTGTTCCTTTTAATCCCTTACCGGTACCTACATCATCACCAATCAAAATTATTAATGATACATCAGCCGGTAAATTACCTGAGCTAATATGGGCAGTAATATAATTTGTATAACCGCTTTGTACAATTGACGAATAATTTAACCATGTTTTATCACCTGTTGTTGGTGTAATGACTTGCACTTTCTGATTAGGTGATGAGTAAGAATAACTATATGTTATTATCTGATTACCATCTACTACAAAATCAATAAGAGCAATGGCTGGTATATTTAAATTTATTGACATATCTACAGTATTATTTGTTTGTGAAATAACAATTGTTGAAAATGAAAAGAACAGTATAATCAATAAAACAGATAATATATTTTTATTACTAACAAACATTGTTTTTTTAATTTTAATTAAAAATCCAAAATTAGTAAAAATGTTTAGTAAATGAAATAAGCAATTTGCTGAATTTTGGGTAAGAATTACTGATATTTAGCATTTTTTACAAACTTATCATGTCATTATTTTCTTTACCCTTTTTAAAGGAATCTTATATCCTTCATCTATACATTGAGGGCAATTAGAGTGCTCTTCTGTAAAGTAATAATTGCATCTTGGGCATTTATATTGATAAACATAATAATAAAAACGCTTTTTTGATTTGATTAAAACAATAAATCCTGCTAGCGGTGTTAAGAAAAAACTGATTAAAAACAAATGAGTAAAATTTAAATCGGACTTATTTGCTCTGAATCCAATAAATATACTTGAAAATATGTATAGCGATGATGCCAATATTATTTCAATCATTTAAGAGAATCTTTATACTTAATATTTAGCAAAGATATAAGCTAAATAACATTTCCACTAAAATTTTTTGCTGAAATTATATTCTAAAAAGGATGAATTTCAGGTTCAGAAAACCTGATAATAAAAAACGAAAAAGCAATGGAAATTGAATCAGTGAGACTATGATTTTGTAATCAAAATCATTTAGCCGAACTGATCCCGAGCGTTAGTCGAGGGATCTCAAGGGTAATATTCCCCGCACCATGGTGCGTACGGAAAATAAAATATTTCAATGAGATACCTCGTCAGTTTGCTGCGAGGAGTTTCATTTAGAGGATTAAACCTTAATGGAGATAGGAGAAAGAAGAAATACTTTACTCCAGAGTAATAATCCCTTTTTTTAAAGCATATTTTACAATGTCTGTTGTTGACTTTAAATCTAATTTTTTTAGAATATGTTGTTTATGAGTACCAACAGTCTTTATGCTAACATATATTATCTCAGAGATCTCTCGAGTTGTTTTTCCTTCTGCAAATAATTTGAGTATTTCAGATTCTCTTTTTGAAAGCCTTATATCATTATCCGGAATATCTTCATTATTTCCAATATAATCGTGTAAAACAACTTCAGTAATTTTTTCACTCAAATATTTCTTTCCCAGGTGTACAGCATTAATTGCTACAATTAATTGATTGTATGTGCAACTTTTTGACAAATAACCTTTAGCACCGGCCTCTAGCATTCCCCTAACATAATGCTTGTCCGAATGCATAGAAATTGCAATAACTTTTATTTCAGGAAGCTCTTTTTGTAGAATTTCGGTAGCTTCAATTCCATTTATAACGGGCATTCCAATGTCCATTATTACAATGTCAGGGATTAATTCCCTGGCTTTTTCAATAGCTTCCTTGCCATTTTCTGCCTGAGCAATAACTTCAATCTTTGAAGTGTCAGTTAATAAATTCATCAATCCTTCACGAAATAATTGATGATCGTCTGCAATAAGAATTCTTATAGCCATATCATTTGTTTATATTGGAATAATTACCAGAGCTTTAGTACCTTTTCCTTTTTCGGATTCAATAACAAGTTTTCCCTGAATAGAATCTAATCGTTCTTTTGTACTAAATAAACCAAATCCAGCTTGTTTGGTTAAAATGGCTTTGGGTCGATAATTAAATCCTATTCCATTATCAATAACTGAAAAATAAAAATATTTCTGATCTTTACTAATTTCTACTTTAATTAAGTCAGCTTTAGCATGTTTGATAATATTTATTAATAGTTCACATATTATTCGATATACTAATATTCTGATTCCATTATTGATTCTCAACCTGTTTTCATTACACTTAAAAATTGTTGAAATTCCAAATTTTTCTTCAAGTTTTTCTAATCTCTGTTTAATAGCGGGTAATAATCCAAGTTCATATAAAATTGGTGGACTAAGATCATAAGTTAATAATCTGGATTCCGAAATAGCAGTATGAAGCAATTCAGTTGATTCGTTAATTATTTTCTTAACCTTAGCGGGAAGTACACTATTTGACAGTGAAGATAACTTAATATGAGCAATTGAAAGCGTTTGTCCAAGAACATCATGAATATTTACAGCGATTTTTCTACGTTCTTTTTCTTCCGCACTTGTCAATTTAGTGTTTAGAGTTTTTAATTTATTCTGATAGGCCAGGATTTCATTTTCAATATTTTTTCTGTCAGTTATATCCTTTGTGATAATAATTAATTCTATAGGTTCACCTTGATTGTTTTTTATTAAAGATGAACTCACTTCACCAGGAAATTTTGTTCCATCATTTTTGAGAAAACTGAAATTCACATCTTTTATCATATTTTCTTTTAAAACAATATCCATAGTTCTCTTTGCTTTATCCCTTTGTTTTGGAATTATTGCATTAAAAACATTTTTCCCAATTAATTCTGAATGATTATTATATCCAAAAATAGTTATAGCTCTTGGTGAAACATAGGTGATTTCACCATTTAAATTAATCAAAATTATAGCATCGGGTAATGTTTCTGTCATAATACGATACTTTTCACTTTCCTTTTTAAGACTATCTTCTGCCTGTTTTATTCTTAGTGTTACTTTTACCTGTGCTGATAATTCTGCCGGATTTATAGGTTTGGTAATAAATGCATCAGCTCCCATATGAAGACCTTTTATTATACTTTCAGAGTCTTTTATAATAGCTGAAATTAAAATAATAGGTATATGCTTAGTGTCTTTATCCTTTTTAAGTATTTTACAAACCTCAAAACCGTCCATTTCAGGCATACAAATATCAAGTAGGATAGTATCTGGTAATTTTTCTTTGGCAATTTTCCTGTTTTCGTCACTTTTCTTAAAAAACACAAATTTTGCTCTGTATACCCT
>CAYOKJ010000063.1:0-17110 GCA_964404485.1 uncultured Bacteroidales bacterium
TCACTCACTCATTAATTCTTTATTTACTTTTGCTTAAAGAAAAACAAAAACTGTATGAGCAACGAAACAATCTTTTTCTCAATCTTTATTCTTTTTATTATATGCATGCTTTCATTAGATCTTGGCGTATTTAATAAAAACGTTCATGTGGTTTCGTTAAAAGAATCTTTATTTTGGACAATGACTTGGGTGGGTCTTTCTTTAGGATTTTATATAATCATATATTTCCATGGCAATCTTATTCATGGATTGGAAACAAGTGAGGATGTATTGGTTAATATTAATAAGTTTTCGCATCCGATAAATGTTCTGGGAGTATCTGACTCACAAGCAATAAATCTCTATAATCACAATCTAAGTCTGGAATTTATTACCGGTTATCTGATAGAATACACTCTTTCGATAGATAATATTTTCGTTATCATTATGATATTTACTGCTTTTGGAATTGATAAATTATACTATCATAAAATACTATTTTGGGGTATTTTAGGTGCTTTGGTAATGAGATTTATTTTTATTTTTCTAAGCTCAGTTTTAATACAGGAATTCGAGTGGGTGCTTTATCTTTTCGGGATATTGCTTGTTTTTACCGGAATAAAAATGTTGATTACTAAAGAAAAAAAAATAGATACAGAAAATCATTTTATTGTTCGTTTTGCTTCAAAACATTTTCCTGTTGACAAAACATACAAAGGAGAGAAATTTATAATCATCAAAAACGGTAAAAAGCTTATCACACCATTGATGATAGTTTTGCTTGTAATTGAGTTTTCCGATGTTCTTTTTGCGGTAGATTCTGTTCCGGCAATTTTCTCCGTTACCAAGGATCCTTTCATTGTGTTTTTCTCCAATATTTTTGCAATCATCGGATTGCGTTCATTATTTTTTCTATTAATTAATATTATTGATTTGTTCAGATTCCTGAAAACCGGAGTGTCCGTTTTACTAACAGTTATTGGAATAAAAATGCTTATTCCTCATGCATGGATGGAAGAGATAGGCTTTAAGCCAGTTCATTCTCTTTATTTAGTGCTTGGCATACTTTGTATTAGTATTCTTGCTTCATTGGTTTTTCTACAAAAAAAAGAAACTCACAGTTAAGTTTCTTGAACAATCAAGAAATATATTAAGCAAATAATCAGTTATTTTTTTAATTCTTTAAAATATTTATCAAGTAGATTTTGTGCTGCAACATAGGCGCTGATCTTATTTGTTTTCAGGTCATTTTTTATTCTATGCAATGATTCTTCAATTTTATCATTAAAATAAAAACTATCATTTAATCTCATGTTTATTGTGTCAAGCATAATCGTAACTGATTGGCTTTTTCTATTATTTTCGAAATAGTTATTTTCATAAGTCTGTTCAACATAATTTTCAATTATCTCCCAAACTTCCATTATTCCATCCCCGGAAATCGAAGAACAAGTTTTAACAAGAGGAATCCAACTCGAATTTGTCGGAGGGAATAAATGTAGTGCATTTTCATAATTTTGTTTAGCCAAACCCGCTTTAATAATATTATCGTCATCAGCTTTGTTAATTACAATTGCATCTGCCATCTCTATTATTCCTCTTTTTATTCCCTGCAATTCATCCCCTGCACCTGCAAGCATTAAAAGCAAAAAGAAGTCAACCATTGAATGAACAGCAGTTTCTGACTGCCCCACACCAACAGTTTCAACAAATATTGTATTGAATCCGGCAGCTTCGCATAATATTATTGACTCGTGAGTTTTGCGTGCAACACCACCCAATGATCCGGCGGAAGCCGATGGTCGAACAAAAGCATTTTTATTATTAGCCAGATTTTCCATTCTGGTTTTATCTCCCAAAATACTTCCTTTGCTTCGGGCACTGCTTGGGTCAATAGTAAGTACAGCAACTTTTTTTTCTCTTTTTATCAGAAGTGTTCCAAGAGCTTCAATAAAAGTGCTTTTACCAACTCCCGGAACTCCTGTAATTCCAATTCTTATTGATTTGCCCGAATGAGGGAGACATTTTTCAATTACATCCTGAGCTAAATCATGATGAGCAGGCAAAGTGCTTTCAACCAAAGTAATTGCTTTGCTCAACATTGTCCTGTTTCCTGATAATATTCCGGTAACAATATCACTCGTCGTGAATTCTGTAATTTTCTTTGAACTGAATTTTTTTACGGCATCTTCGTTAATTGAAGACGGCTGCTCAATACCTTTATTAACTTTTAAAGCACTTTTCGATTTTTTCTTTTTCTCAGGCATATTGGTTAACTTTTCCGGATAAAAGCAAAAGTAATAGATTTTTGGGAGAATGGAATTTTTTTGTAATTTTGTGCCGTCAATTCTCTCGGTAGCTCAGTTGGCAGAGCAGCTGACTCTTAATCAGCGGGTCGTGGGTTCGAATCCCCCCCGGGAGACTATTTTTATTTTAGGATTCTCTTTTGTAATTATCAAAAAATTGTAATTACAATTTTTTTTATTATCATTTCTTGCCCAAGAATCAAATAATAATATTTGATAATCAGGAATGAATTTTTCTGTTGTTGATTTCATTAAACTAAAATGAATATAATAAGCAAAATTTCGTATTTTTGTTTTATAAAAAATTAATAGGAACTATGCAAAACTTAAGATTTTCGGGACATGAATCTTTTCCATTAAAGCACTTTTGGCCTTTAAAGGGAATACAGTTTATAAACGAAAGTCATTCATTTAGCGAGTCAACAGCAGTAGTACATTTGGGTGTTGGAAAAAATATGGTAAGTGCTATTAAATTTTGGTTAAGATCTTTAGGCTTGACTGATGAAAATGATAATACTCAGGAAATTGCTGATTATATTTTTGATGAGAATGGAAGGGATAAATATATAGAGGATATTGGAACAGTTTGGCTTTTACATTATTATCTAGTAAAAACAAATAGAGCATCAATTTACAATTTGATTTTTAATGAATTTTCAAAAGAACGAATTGAGTTTACGAAAAACAATTTGCTTGCTTTTTTAAAAAGAATAACACTTAAAGTCAATTCCAATTCCTTAAATGTAAATACGATTACTACGGATATAAGTGTTTTTTTAAGGAACTATTTAAACCCAAAATTTAAAGACAGTAAAATCAATATTGAGGATGATTATTCAGGTTTGTTTTACGACTTGGAATTAATAACTCATTACAAAAAGGAAAATTCCGAAAACAAGATTCAAAATTATTTCATTTTAAACAGAGAGTTCCGTGATAAATTGCCAGTCGAGATTTTTCTTTTTACAATTTTGGATAATTACAATTATGAAAATTCAATAAGTTTTAGCGAATTACTGACAAGATATAACTCACCAGGTAATATATTTTTGTTGAATAAAGAAGGATTATTCAGCATCATACAACAATTAATAAAAAAATATAGTTTTATCACTTATAGTCAAACTGCAGGTAATCAGCTAATCCAGTTTTCTGAAAAACCTGATAAGTTTGAAATTTTAAATAACTACTATGAAAACTAGTTATTTTTCACCATCGGTAAATATTATTAGAGATCAGGATATAAATTTTAATTATATCCCAACACCTAATTCACAATTAGTTTACAACCATATTGTGTCAAATTATATAAAAGGCTCAAGGGCATTTAATATTATTGGAGCTTATGGAACAGGAAAATCATCATTTATTATTGCTTTAGAACAAAGTTTAAATCAAAAAGCAAATCACTTCAATAAAGCTAAATTATTTGATGGGATTAAATCTTTCGAGTTTGTTAATATTGTTGGTGAATACAAGTCTTTTGAAAATAGTTTTAATTCCTATTTTTCTCCTGATATTTCAGTAAATCATGAATCAAGCCCGCTTATTTTTTTAGATAATTATTACAATAGTTTAAAAAAGGAAAACAAAGCACTGATTTTAGTAGTTGATGAGTTTGGGAAGTTTTTGGAATATGCTGCCAAAAATAATCCTGAAAGAGAATTGTATTTTATTCAGCAATTAGCAGAATTCGTAAATGATGTTACAAAAGAAATATTTTTTATTACTGTTCTTCATCAAAATTTTAATGCCTATTCAAACACACTCTCCAGGTCGCAACAAAATGAATGGAGTAAAGTAAATGGCCGCCTGATCGAATTAAATTTTAATGAACCTGTTGAACAATTACTTTTTTTGGCATCAAAAAGGCTTGAACAAAAACAATATAATTTTAACATACCAAATAGTTTTAACAAGCTGTTTCTAACAATAGAGGCTGCGAAAGCATTTCCATTTAATGATTTTTTGGATATTGATTTCGCAAAGAAACTTTATCCACTTGATATCTTATCCGCAGCAACGCTGACTCTTTCTTTGCAAGAATATGCACAAAACGAATGCTCGCTTTTCACTTTTATAGAAAATGATGAACATTTAGGAATTGGTGAATTTAAGGGAAAATCACAATCGTTTTATTCTTTAAGTAATGTTTATGATTATTTGATTTATTATCATTTTGCTTTTATTTCTACAAAATATAATCCACATTATTCTCAATGGTCAGCTATTAAGGAAGCAATTGAAAGAGCTGAAAGTGTTTTGGATAAGAACATTAATGAAGCAATAAGAATTATAAAAACAATTGGATTACTAAATATTTTTGGAAACAAAGGAATTGTCATTAATGAAAACTTCCTTGAAAACTATGCAAAATATAGCCTGGGAATTAAAAATCCAATTCCTATCCTTGATGAACTGATTAAATATAAAATAATAAGATATTCTAATTTCGACAACAAGTATAAAATATTTGAAGGTACCGATTTAGATATTGAACTTGCCATTGATGAAGCTGGAAACCTTGTAGAGAGGGTGAAAAATGTTACTGATTATCTGTACAAATATTTTGATTTTCCCGTAATTCCTGCAAAGGAAGTTTCTTATGAATATGGTACGCCAAGATTTTTTAGTTTTATTTTAAGTGAAGAACCTGTTATAAAAATCCCCCAAGATGAAATTGATGGATTTGTGAATTTAATATTCAATGAAGGACTTGAAGAATCTGCGATAATTGAAACATCAAAAACCTGTAATGAAGCAATAATTTATGGGAGATATGAAAAATCTAATTTATAAAAGCAAATAATAAAACAACTTCACGGAAACAACAAAACGATGAATATTGCACTTTTAACTAAACTATTACAACAAGAAATAGATAATGAGTAAAAAAGTTCGACATCTACTTGGAATATCAGGAGGAAAGGATAGCACCGCTTTGGCTATTTATATGAGAAATAACTATCCTGAACTTGATATTGAATATTATTTCTGTGACACCGGTAAAGAGCTGGATGAATCATATTCTCTAATTGATGAGTTGGAAGTTTTTCTCGGGAAAAAAATAAAATTATTACGTGCTGCTGATAAAAGTAACGAAGAATCATTTGATCATTTTCTGAAAATTTATGGAGGGTATTTACCATCAAGTCAGGCAAGGTGGTGTACCAAAAAATTAAAATTGGAACCTTTTGTGAAATTTGCAGGAAATGATTTAGTGATTTCTTATGTGGCAATTAGAGGAGATGAAGACAGGGAAGGATATGTTTCCACAAAATCAAATATTCAAACTATTTTCCCTTTTAGAAAAAATATCTGGAGTATTGAGATTTTAAATGCTATATTTGGAAATGGCAATATTTCAAAAGTTGCTGAATTTTATACGGCATTTGCAAGTAAAGCTATTACAAAAAGAGCATTAGAAATTATTTTTATACCTACTTCAAGCAATTTCTTTTTTTCTCGAAAAGTAAATGCTTTGCTGGATTTAAGTATTAAAACTTTTAATAAAGTAGTATTTGAATTTTTTAAAAATTCGGATTATCCCATTGCAAATATTTCCGATTTTCCACTTATCGAAAACGAAGAAATAATTGTAATGGAAGATGTGAAAAAATTATTTAAAGAAAATGGAGTAACTTTTCCACGATACTACAACGAAATTGAATATGAAGTTGACGGACAAAAAGGTAAATATGCCCGTAGCCGCTCCGGCTGTTACTTTTGTTTTTTTCAGCAAAAAATAGAATGGATTTGGCTTTTTGAACAGCATCTCAATTTATTTGAAAAAGCTATGGGATATGAAAAAGATGGCTTTACCTGGAATGAGAATGAAAGCCTTAAAGATATTATTAAACCCGAAAGAATTATTCAGATTAAAAAAGACCATTTGAGAAAAAGTAAAAGAATATCAACCAAATCAAATAAGTTGGTAGATATTTTGAATGACGATACGGGATTGAATTGTGTTAATTGTTTTATTTAAATAATATTTAATATTGATTGGGATGATATTATTTATTTTTCCCATTCAAAAAAACATATAGGATTTTGAGATATTAAATACTGATTTTAAAAATGGAACTACCTTATACTAATAAGTTACCAATAGAAAAACTTAGCATTTGTTTTAGAGATACGACAAATGCTTATAAATTTTATTGGTTTTTATCAATTCTTGATTATCTATTAGAAAGAAAGAACTCAAAAATTCCATTAAAAGAAATTGCATTAAGAATGATAGCAAACGCTTGGTATCCTTTAGATTATTTTAAATTATCATTTGGAAAGCAAGATGGATTTAAAAAAATTGCATTAACAATTAGTAACAAAATGAAGATTGATAATTTACCGAATTCTCCATCTTTATTTATACAACTTCACCAAAAAATACAGGCAAATGAAATAGATAATATTTACAAAGATGTTTATAAATTACTAAGATGGGTTCCATTCCGATTTATTAGACCATTTTTTAAAAGCGAATTAATTGGTCTGCGTGATTCTCAAGTTAATAAACGAATAAAAGAATTAGCAAATTCTTCAAAAAAAGAATCTTTGTGTCCATATTATTTTGGAGAAAATGAAATAATCATTAGAAATGATTGGAACGATTATTTTCAATCTAATCAAGTAATATTACGGGATTTTATAAAGTGGAATCTCGTCAAATATTTGCAGAAGAATAATCCAAATGTTATTGGATTATCTGAAAAACTTGAGAAACCTATTGAAAGAGATATGAAACAAGCTAAATTATTTTGGAAAATATATCTTAATCAAAAACAAACTAAATGCATTTACTCAAACGTAATTTTAAATTCTAAATCATTTAGTTTAGATCATTTCTTGCCATGGACATTTGTAGCACATGATCAAGTATGGAATTTGATTCCAACAACAAAATCCATCAACTCAATGAAAAGTAATTGGTTGCCTTCATTAGAAATATATTTGAATAGATTTTCTTTTCTACAGTTCGATGCATATAAATTTCATTATTGTCATAGAAATTACCAATTATTAGAGGACTATTCATCGTTTTTAGGATTATCAAGTGCTGACTTGAATAAATATGAATATTCAGAATTTGAAATACAATTAAGGAAAAAGATTGTTCCTTTGTTTGAAACAGCTAAAAATTTAGGTTTCACTTATCCATTCATTTATAAAAAATGATATTTAAAAGCCCAAATAATCCAAATTCTCATTTAACAGTCAAGGTTAGGACAAAAATGTCATTACCAACCAAAGTACTAATCGAACAAAATAAATTGCATGGAAAAATTTTGGATTTTGGTTGTGGTATAGGGAAAGATGTTGATTTACTTAAAAATAGAGGATTGGATATTACTGGATACGATCCTTATTATTTTAAAGATACTCCAAAAGATAAATACGATACTATTATATGTAACTATGTGCTCAATATTCTTTTACAAGAAGAACAAGTATCTGTTTTAATGTTGATATCTGAATTACTTAAACCAGAAGGTAGAGCTTATTTTGCGGTTAGACGTGATATTAAACGAAATAGATTTATTTATAATCCTAGGCACAAAGTTACAACATACCAATGTAATGTAATATTGCCTTTTAAAAGTATCTTTAAAACTGATAATTGTGAAATATACGAATACCAACACTATACTACCCTAAATATTGGGAAGGAAGCTATTAGCCCATTTTTTACAGGAAACGAAATAGGAAAGCTTGTTACAGAATCAGCAACAGCATTTTCAATTTTAGATAAATATCCCGTATCCAATGGACATTCATTAGTAATTCCAAAAAGAAAAGTTAGTGATTTTTTCAAATTAAGTAATCATGAACAGAATGCATGTTTGATTATGGTAAATAGAGTGAGGAATATTCTTCTTGCCCAATTTAAACCACAAGGATTTAATATTGGTATTAATGATGGAATTATAGCAGGACAATCAATTAAGCATGCACATATTCATATAATCCCACGCTATCCAAAAGACGTTCCTGATCCTGAAGGTGGTATCAGAAATGTAATACCTTTAAAAGGGAAATATTATATATAAAAAGTTTAGAAATTTAAAAAAAGTTTATTTAACCTTGTTTTCAATTACAATGATTTAGAACACAACTACCTTTTTATTCTTTTGGTGATATTCTGTAGGGTGCATTTTACCTTCCATCATTTCAAGCCACCACAAAAACTTTCTAAATTTGACTATCTCAGAATCATTGTAAAATGACTCTTTGAATTTAATAAATAGTTTTCCGGGACAATCAGAATACAAATAATCATTAGTATTCATAGCTTTAGGAATTCCATACTTCCAACCTGTAGGATATTTGTTAATATCATTATCTTTCCATTTTCTAACACAATCAACAAAGACTTTCCATGCTTCTGGAAACAATTCAGAATTACTTAATCTTTTTCTTGTTATATTCATTTAGCATAATTTTCAATTTTATTGATTTACTTAAATTTAAGTTAGTGGCTTATTATAAAATTAGTTATGCCGCTCGGTCAAAGTAATGGTTTTCCACATCTGTTTCAAAACGTATTGTTCTTTCACCTCCAATCGGGATTTTTACTACCTCACACTCACCATCGTTTTTAGCTTTTAGTTTAAACTTAGTTGGAAATCTATTCGGATTAAATGGCTCTTTATCTTTCCGTTTCCTTTTTTGTTTTTCGTTTTCTTTTTTCTTTGGTTTATCACTTTTTAAATCAAGCTTAAAGGTTTGATTAAGCAACTTCACCAATTCACTATTTAAGGGTAAATTTTTTGTAAATGATTTTAATATTTCAGAAGTGTCTCCTCCTTCAACTGCAATTGAATCTTTTCTTCTTTTTATAATTTCAGCTAACCTGCCATCTTTGGCACCTAATTTTTTTGCGAGAAAAGCCCGCAATTCCCTAGTTTCTTCGCCATCCTTCAATCGGTCACGGGAAGCCATAAAAAGTTCTTTTCTGAATTCATATTTCATTTTCGTACAATCAATATGAATCAAAAGATGATTTTTCAGTAGATTTATTTTTAATGAACGTGTAATAAATTCGGCAGTATAATGTCCATGAACTTGTCCATTTAATGAAAAAACAACAGCCATGTTATTCTTAAAGAATTCCCGTTGAATAGTATCTTTAGTATCTTTTACAGATTTATCATTAATTTTATTTTTAAAAACATAACAGGTCACTTTCATGTCATTAAAGAGATCATCATGGAAAGTTTCAGAAAAGTAATCTTCTATATATCTACTTTCATCTTGTTCTAACCTTCGCTTTAAACCATATAATTCTCTTTCAAGATTTCTGTCATCAGGATATCTTTCTTTTCTATCAACAGTTAATAATGGTAATGCAGGTTCAAAAAGGTATTCATTTATGCTCTGATTCAAATCTCTTGAAATTACCGAACGACTTCCTGCCGGAAGGTCATAAGAATATAATTTAATAACTGTTCCTGTTTCAAATAATCGGTTGTGTAATTTTAAATCAAGTTTTGTTATCGGGAAAGAAGGAATCATATCATTAATTTTAAGAAACTCATACCAAGTATTCTTTTTTCTGCTTAATTCTTCAGAAGTCATTGGGTGTTCCCTGATTAAAGTAAATCCAAAATTTCCTTTCCCATTATATCTTTTTGACGCAATTAATTGATAACTCTTTTTACCACAAAAAACAATTGCACCGCTTCCACCCATATTATATTTACCTTGCACAAATTGAATTTCCCATTTGTTACCTGCAATCAATGATAAAAATGTATCCTCAAACTTTTCAGGATATTGCCCTTCCCCATCATCATAGATAATAAGAGATGTATTCATTCTAGGTCCGTCTGCAAGTAATTGAATGCTTTCTCCTTGATTTTTACGATACGTAGGCAAATCCCAATTTTTATTCTCAGGGAAAAATATTTCTACTGCATCCTCCATTGATATTGGAGCATCTTTTGACTTTGGCTCAATACCTGCTTCAAAACATTTTCGCATTAGAATAGCATCAATAGAATTTGTTATTTTCTCAATTAGTGCAGCAATAGGAGCGGATTGTTGATTTTCAATAACAGCAAAATTTGTTTCTTTTCCTCCTAAGGGAAACCAATTTTCTGTTTTAAAAATATCAGGATATTCTTTTAGAAATATATCAACTTCTTGTTCAGTTTTTAAAAAATATAATTTTTTAAAAAGTTGTTTAATATCAATACTTTGGTATAGTAAATCCATATTTTTAAAATAAATTGGAGAGTAAAACAAACCATAAAAGTAACAAAAAATTATTGTATCCATCTAAATTAAATTATTATATCCATGTTTTTTGTAGGTTGCAACCAACACTTTTTGATGTTTTTTGTAGGTTGCAACCTACATTTTGTTTAACTTTGCCGTTTATAAAATTTATGATATGGAATTATTAAGACAAAAATCAGCAAGAATTGTTAATAGTATCAATCAAAGATTTAAAAGATATTTGTTTAATCGTATTGATTGGAAAAGCAGACTAATTATTATAAAAGGCTCAAGAGGTGTTGGTAAAACGACCTTGATACTTCAATATTTACAAGAAAATTTTGGTATTACACCTGAAGCTTTTTATGTTTCTCTTGATGATATGTATTTTACAAATAATACATTATCGGAATTAGCAGATAACTTCGTCACTAATGGAGGAAAATATTTGTTTATTGACGAAATTCACAAGTACAGAAATTGGTCGAAAGAATTAAAAAATATTTATGATTTTTATCCTGAATTAAAACTCATCGCAACAGGACCTTCCTCTCTTGAAATTTATAAGGGTGAAGCTGATCTGAGTAGACGTGCCACAGTATATAATCTGCATGAAATGTCGTTTCGCGAATATTTGAATTTGATGTATCAAATGGATTTAAAAGAATTTTCTTTAACCGAAATTCTTAATAAACATAATGAATTTGAGTCTGAAATAAACAGTAAAATTAAACCGATAAAATATTTTAATGAATATATTCAGCAAGGTGCTTATCCGTTTATCGTTGATGATAAAGCAAAGTTTTACGAAAAACTTGAAGTAATTATTAATCTAGTCCTTGAAAATGATATTCCGGCAACAACAAGAATCTCATTTGAAACTATTACGAAAATAAAAAAGCTGCTTTATTTTATTGCAACCTCTTCACCTTTTAAACCAAATATATCTGAACTGAGTAAAAAAATTAATACAAGCCGTGACCAATTACTAAATTATTTAAGTATTTTAAACAAGGCTGGATTGATAAAATTATTAAGATATTCAGGCATAGCAACAAGCATTTTAACAAAACCGGAAAAAATCTATTTAAGCAATACCGTTTTAATGTTTGCTCTTGATAACAGAACAAATAAAGGTACTTTGCGTGAAACATTTTTCTTCAATCAATTAAGTGCTGAACACAAAGTAAGCTATCCAAAACAAGGAGATTTTCTAATTGATGATAAATATTTATTTGA
This sequence comes from uncultured Bacteroidales bacterium, assembly GCA_964404485.1. Lineage (GTDB taxonomy): Bacteria > Bacteroidota > Bacteroidia > Bacteroidales > JAIORY01 > JAIORY01. The sequence continues at coordinate 11,748 of CAYOKJ010000063.1, forward strand.
GGTTGGAGGAAAAAATAAAACTCAAAAACAAATTGCGGGAATCAAAAATGCATTTGTCGCAGCGGATGATATTGAGTATGGATTTAATAACAAAATTCCGCTTTGGTTATTTGGTTTTTTATATTAAAGATTGAAAACTTATTGTAATAAGAAATATTAAAATCTATTCTTGCTAATTTTTTTCTGCAACTTGTTTTCAACAAGAGTTTTTATTTTTATTGCAATTTCTTTATGTTCAAGGGTTTCTTTTTCAGAAGGAGAATACATATCACCCGGATATCTGACATCTACTCCAAAATCACTTAAGTTCTTAGGATCTATTTCTTTAAAATCTTCATCAAACTCACTACATTCAGCAAGCAGAAATTCAATATTATGTGTTTTCCAAATTTCTTTTTCATTCGCAATTAAAAAAGCTTTAAGGTATTTTTTAACCATCTGTTGACAATGAAAACAAACAGCAGTAGTAGCAATTATTTCGTATTCTGTTAACTTATCAATAACAATTAAATCTTCATTTGCTTTTTGTATCCATTGATTTATATAATTCAAAGTATTTTTATTCATATTATTATCCCTTCTTTTACTGCTTGTCTAATAATATGACCAATAATATTCCTTTTCATTTCAACCTCTGATTCGCTTTGTATAAGAATATCAGCAGGGATTTTTTGTTGTGCAAGTATTTTTCGAATTTGAGATTTATAATTTCTCTTTTGCGATATTTCAATGTTTTCTTTAGTAATTATAAGAAAATCATAATCACTATATTTTACATTATCATTTCTTGCACGAGAGCCAAATAACAATATCTGACAATCAGGAAGGAATTTCTCTGAAGTTGACTTTATCAAACTTAATGCAATATTTTTATCGCTATTTATCATTAATGATATTTTAAGTCAAAAGTAAAGAATTTTTATTAAACACAAAAAGAAATACTTAGAATTTTTGTTGATCTAATCTACTCCCTCGGATTTCCCATAATCGGTAGTTTCGCCATCTTCTCAACTTCGAGGCTGGGGTAGCCGAACTCCTCAACAATTTTCCCTTTCAATAAATAAATCCCGTAACCTCTGAAAGGATAATATTTTAAGGAATTTGAAAAATGAACCGTGTCAAAAAACTCTCCGCTAAAATCCAGAAAAGTACCAAAATTCATCATTTCCTTTTTTACTGTGCGAACATATTTTATGGTAACAAGATGCCCCAACATTCGCACTTTTTTACCTGTGTTTTCCAGCATGTCTTTTGTCAGTATTTCTCCTCTGAAAGAAGTCTTTAATAAATCAAATTGCGACATGCTCACCGGAAATCCAATCAATTCTATTTCATCATAGGCATCTTCAATCTTGTTGTACTCCAAGTCGGGAAGTTTAAATTTTCGGGCAGAAATTTTAAAAAGTGATAAAGAAATATTTTGTTTCTTAGCTTTATTCATAAACAGATGTGCTTCCCATACTAAGGCTGCTTTTGTTTTTCCGGTAAACCTGAATGCACCCGTTCTGATTAGGATTATCATTTGCTCAACACCGATATTTGTACGAACAATAAAATCTTCAATATCCTGATAAAGGCCATTATTATTTCTTTCTTCACAAATATTTTTTGAAAGTTTTGTTTCCAGATTTGCAATATGAACAAAACCAATATAAACCTGATTGCCATTGATGCTGGTATTGTAATTGCCGGTGTTTACACATGGAAGATTAATTGTAGCACCTTGTCGTTTTGCCTCATTAAAATAAACCCAGCCATGATAGAAACCACCGAAATTATTAATTACTGCAACCATAAATTCCAAAGGAAAATGAGCTTTCAAATACAAACTCTGAAAACTCTCAACGGCATAAGAAGCCGAATGTGCTTTCGAAAAAGAATAAGCTGCAAACGATTCTATCTGTCGCCATACTTCTTTTGTAATTTCATCAGGATAGCCTCTTTCCTTGCAATTTTTAAAAAATTTCTCAACAATAAGGGCAAACTCTTTTTTATTCCGATGTTTTCCACTCATAGCTCTTCTCAAAACATCTGCATCCGAAAGATCAAGACCGGCAAAATGATGACAAATTTTTAATACATCTTCCTGATAAACCATAACACCATAAGTTTCCTTGAGTTGTTGCTCCATCACAGGATGTATATAATTTATTTTTTCTTGGTCGTGAAAACGTAAAATATATTCCCGCATCATCCCCGATTTTGCAACTCCGGGCCTAATAATTGAACTTGCTGCAACAAGACTCAAATAATTATCGCAATGGAGTTTTCGCAGAAGTCCTCGCATGGCAGGGCTTTCAATATAAAAGCAGCCATTGGTTTCGGCAGTTTTCAGCTGATACTTGACTTGAACATCTTTTTTAAATTCTGATATTTTATGAACATCAACATCAATATCACGGTTGGTTTTAATAATTTCAACAGCTTCCTTAATATGTCCGATACCTCTCTGGCTTAGAATATCAAGTTTTTCAAAACCAATATCTTCTGCGACATACATGTCCCATTGAGTTGTTGGAAATCCTTTTGGGGGCATGTCAAGTGCAGTATAATAAGTTATTGGTTTCTCAGATATCAAAATGCCACCTGCATGAATACTCCTCTGGTTAGGAAAATCAAGCATCATCTGCGCAAATGCGTGAATTGTTCGTGTTATTTCATTACTGTCTTTTTCCTTGTCGGGATGGTGGACCAAATCGTCAATTTCTGTTTTCGGTAAACCGTAAACTTTTCCTAATTCGCGATAAATTGATTTCCCCTTAAAAGTTGACATTGTACCGAGTAAAGCTGTGTGTTTTCTTCCGTATCTTTTAAATATATAATCCTGCACATCGCTGCGATCTTTCCACGAATAATCAATGTCAAAATCGGGAGGGCTAGTCCTTTTAGGATTGATAAAACGCTCGAAATATAAATCAAGTTCAATAGGGTCGACATCAGTAATTTTAAGACAATAAGCAACCACACTATTTGCACCGCTGCCTCTCCCGACGTGATAAATTCCACGAGCCATAGAATATCTGATAATATCCCAGGTAATTAGAAAATAAGCAGCAAAATTCAGTTTTACAATAATTTCCAGCTCATGCTTCACCCTTTGTCGGGCAATTTTATTTTTATTGCCAAAACGATATTCCATTCCTTCAAAAGCCAATTTTTCCAACAATACTTTATCATCATAAAAACTTCCGGTAAAGGTTTTCTTGTTTTTAGGGGTTTTATAATCAAAATCAATGCTACATTTTTCGGTGAATTTTTCGGTGTTTTTTATTATTTGAGGATAATCACGATAAAGGTTCATAAGCTCATTAGTTGAAAACATTTTATCATTTTTGCTTGCAATTTGGCTTTTAGTAAGTTTACTTATCAATGTGTTTTCGCCTATGGCTCTGAGGTTTTTATGTAGTAAAAAATCTTTTTCATCAGCAAAAGTGATAGTATTTTGAATTAATAGTTTTGAATGATCTTTTTTGTATTTGCTTGAAAATATCTTATTTATTTCCTCGGGTTTTATTCCTACAAATTCATTTTCTTTTAGCTTTAGATTAGAATTTTTGTTGAATGGATAAATAAAAAACACATCTTCTATTTCATCTGCAAAATCGGGAAGTTCAGATTTTTCAATATTATGTTTCGAGAGAAACTCATTAAGTTTCATAAAACCCTTATTGTTTTTTGCAATGCCTGTGTACAGGATTTTACCACCTTTTCGGAATTCTATTCCTGCAATTGGTTTGATATTATTTTCTTTGCACGCTTTAACAAAATCAATTATTCCGGTGGAGTTATTAATATCCGTCAGAGCCAGAGATTTTACATTTTTCTCTATTGCTTCTTTCATCAATTCATCTATCGACAAAGTTCCATAACGCAGGCTATAATATGAATGTGTGTTTAGGTGCATGGTTTCACGGTTTCATGGTTTCATGGTTGAACTGTTAAATTGCCTGATGATTGATTATGAATCCCCACAGCCCTTTTTACCGACTGTTCTCCAAATCTTTTCCTCATATTATCCATCGCCATATAAAGGCTTGTCATTTCGGGGGTATCTTCAAACATATCTAGTTGTTGCGAACCACTAACCATACTGCTTAATCTCACTCCAATCAATCTTATCAACATCCGCCGCTGATACAATTTATCGAAAAGCTCCAAAACGATTTTTAATAAAATGTGATCGAAAGCTGTATATGGAATATGCTTTTGCAATGTGTGAGTGTCATAGTTAGAATATCTTATTTTTACAGTAATACAGGAAGTCAGTTTTTTCTGCTTCCTTAATTGATAAGCAACTTTTTCTATCATTGTAATCAACTTCTGTTTTAATTTTATGATGTCGATAGTGTCTTTATCAAAAGTTCTTTCGGTGCTTATCGACTTGCGTTCAGAATACGACCTTACCGGAGAATTATCAATGCCGTTTGCTTTTTTCCAGACTACAATACCGTTTTTCCCCATTACCCTTTCCATCATTTCCGGAGGTATCATGCTTAAGGTTTTGATATTTAAAACTCCCATCGACCTTAACAATTGATATGTTTTGTTTCCTATCATGGGAATTTTTTTTATTGATAAAGGAAACAAAAACGGTTTTACATTTTCAGGCAAAATCTGCAATTCTCCGTTTGGTTTACTTTCTCCGGTAGCAATTTTCGAAACCGTTTTATTTACCGACAATCCAAAAGAAATAGGCAAACCGGTATTATCAATAATGCTTTTTCGCAGTTCTTTGCTCCATTGATAATTTCCAAAAAATTTGTCCATTCCTGTGATGTCAATATAATGTTCATCAATAGAAGCTTTTTCGCAAAGTGGTGCTTTTCCGGTAATTATTTCGCTTACCAGTTTCGAATATTTGCTGTATAAGTCCATGTCGCCTCTGATGATAATTGCATCATTACATAATATTCTGGCAAATTTCATCGGCATAGCCGAATGAACACCAAAAGTCCTGGCTTCGTAACTGCAACTTGCTACAACTCCCCTGTCTGAAGTACCTCCGATAATTATTGGCTTGCCATTAAGCTTACTGTTGAGAAGCCTTTCTACCGAGACAAAAAAAGTATCAAGGTCAAAATGAACAATCGTACGATTATTTGTTAGCATAAATTTAGTGCTACTATTTTGGTTTTAATGCTTAAATGATAAAATGCCTAAATTCTTAAATCAAAAAAAAACTTGACAATCAAAATATTTGTATTACTTTTGATTAGTATTTAATCATTATTTTGATTACAATATAGTCACGGGAATAAATAAAAACAAGAAAAAAATTAATTAATATCTAAATCTAAAATATCAGAATCATGTATTTCAATAAAAACATAAAACTACTCAGGAACCGCAAAGGACGCACACAA
>CAYOKJ010000064.1:0-16905 GCA_964404485.1 uncultured Bacteroidales bacterium
AATAATATTTAACGCAGAGAAAGTAAAAAAGAAACGAAATATATCGGTAATTTGGATGTTCATTTGGTATAACTAAAAACTATTCTTGCGAAACATTACAGGAATAGTTTTAAAAATAATTTGAATATCTTTTAGAAAAGATGAATTTAGGGCATATTTATTATCAAGAATTTTTCTTTCTTCTTCTGCAATAATATTTTTCCCACCCAAGTTAACTTGCCATAAACCTGTAATTCCGGCAGGTGCAAGAAATCGTAGAGCCCACTGGTCAGTTGTTAACATCTCAGCTTCATAAAGTGGAATAGGACGATTGCCAACAATTGACATATCTCCTTTAATTACATTAAAAAATTGAGGTAATTCGTCAATATTTGTATGTCTTATAAATTTACCTATTTTAGTAACTCGTGGATCATTTTTAATTTTAAAAAATGATGCTTTAGTTGATTGTAATCTCCTTTTATGAAGATAAAAATTTTCACAAATTTGATTTCCATCAATAAAAAGAATTGGTGAACATGGATGTCCCAATCGTTTACATTCAGGACAAACATCTGCTTCAAGTTTGCTTTCACTTTTATTATGTTTGTTTATTAAATACTGATTAAGTTCAGAAAGTTCAACTCTTTTATCTTCAGATTTAAAATACATAGATCTGAATTTGTAAAACCGAAAAATATCATATCCTGTACCCACTCTGTCCGATTTATAAATAACAGGTCCTTTTGATTCGATTTTTATAAGTATTGAAACAATTAATAAAATGGGAGATGTAATTAATAATGCTATTGAAGCAAAAATAATATCAAAAATTTTTTTATTTTTTGATATTCTAAAGTCTTCAAAAGTGTCTAATTTATTTATTATAAATTTTTTTTTCATTAAATGGAAATATTTAAAGTGTAAAAATAATAAAAATATGATTACTTTGAGAAAAGTATTATATTATTATAAATATTGATGTTTTTTTTAAAAATTATTGTTAATATTTTTAGTTTTAAAAAATTATTATAATTTCGCAAAACATTGATAATGTGTAAAAATCATAAATAATAAAATTAATACAATAGAAAAAATGAAAGTTGGTATCCAAAAAGTTGTTAGCTTAACTTATACTTTAAAAGTTAAGGATAAAGAAGGTCAGGTAATACAGAAAGTTGATAAAGAAAAGCCGTTTGTATATTTATTTGGAGTTGGTGGGTTACTTCCAGTTTTCGAGTCAAATTTAAATGGTCTTGAAACTGGAAATACATTTAATTTTTCGTTAACAAAAGATGAAGCGTACGGAGATTTTAAAGAAGAGATGATTATTGAAATTGAAAAAGAAATTTTCAAGGTTGAGGATAAGATTGATGAAGAAATGTTGAAAATTGGAAATAACATTCCTATGCAAAACGAAAATGGTACGCAATTATTTGGAAAAGTTGTTTCAATTTCTGAAGATAAAGTAAAAATGGATTTTAATCATCCATTAGCAGGAGAAGATTTATTTTTCGAAGGAGAAATTCTTAAAGTACGAAAAGCTACTAAAGAAGAAATTGAACACAAACATTCTCACTAAGAAATATTATTTGTAAAGAAGAAAAACCGTAGGTTTTTTATTGATTTCAGGAATGTTTTTTTTCCAGTTATAAATCGAATTTGAGATTATAAATTCGCTGTCAAGAGTAATATCAGAGGCAATACACAAATTCGTTTTATTAGAGCAATTTTCCAAAATAGAATTAAGGAGTTTCATATTCCGGTATGGAGTTTCTATAAATATTTGTGTTTGATCTTCTCGAAACAAGGTTTTTTCAAGCTCTTTAATTTTCTTTGATCTTGCATTATTTTCAATTGGTAAATAACCGTGGAAGGCAAAATTCTGACCATTAAATCCTGATGCCATTAGTGACAAAATAATCGATGATGGTCCTATAAGCGGAATTACTTTTATGTTTTTTTCATGTGCTATTTTTACAATATCTGCTCCGGGGTCAGCAATACATGGTGTTCCTGCCTCTGATAATAATCCAATGTCTTTTCCATCCAAAAGTGAATTTAAAAATGAAGAATATTCAGAAATATTTGTATGCTTGTCGAGTATGTGAAATTTAATTGTGTCGAGCGAATATGTGTATCCTGCTGATTTTAAAAATCTCCTGGCAGTTCTTGCGTTTTCAACAATGAATTCATCAAGTTGATTCATTATTTGAATATTGTATCCTGGAAGTATTTTATTTGTGTCTTGATTTCCAAGACTTGAAGGTAGAAGATAAAGATTTCCAATCTTGTTTTTCATTGTGTATTTATTTGTACCAAGGTAATTTATTAAGATCAACATTTCCACCAGAAATAATAATTCCAATTTTATTATTTTTAGAATTAATTTTTTTCTCAAGTAAAGCAGCAAGAGGTACGGCAGATGAAGGTTCTATTATAATTTTCATTCTTTCCCAAATTATTTTCATAGATTCTATTATAGATTCTTCTGAAACAGTAACAATTTGATCAACATATTTTTGAATTATTGGAAAGGTGAGCGTGCCAAGTGAAGTAAGTAGTCCATCAGCAATTGTATTAGGATTTTTGGATGGAATAAATTTTCCTTGATAGAAAGATTGAAAAGCATCATCAGCGTTTTTTGGTTCTGCTGCAATTACTTTTGTTTTGGGAGAAAAATATTTTGCAGCAAGTGCGGTTCCACTTAGTAAACCTCCACCACCAACAGGTGCCAAAATAATGTCAAGAGAATTATTTTCTTTAAATAATTCTCTTGCAGCAGTTGCTTGACCTGCAATTATTTGGTAATTATTATATGGATGAATTTCTGTGGCATTTGTTTTTACAATTATTTCTTTTAATGTGTTTTCTCTGGCTTTTAAATTAGGCTTGCAAAATGTGATTTCTCCACCATAATATTTAACAGCATCAACTTTTACTAGTGGTGAATTTTCGGGCATTACAATAAATGCTTTTGCATTTCTAAGGCTTGCTGCCCGAGCCAATGCTTGTGCATGATTGCCGGATGAATGTGCGCATACTCCATTTTTAATTTGCTCATCTGATAAAGAAAAAACTGCATTTACAGCACCTCTTGATTTAAAAGCACCGGCTTTTTGAAAATTTTCACATTTTAAAAATATTTCAGCATTAAAGATATTATTAATAATACTTGAAGTAAGTACAGGAGTTTGATGAATGTATGATTTTATCCTTTCACTTGCCTGAATTATTGTTTCTTTGTTTGGTTCAATGTCAGTAAATGTGTTCAAGTTTAAATTTTATTATTCCCGAAAATGAAAGTTTATTAAATGGAGTCAATAATTAAATCACATGCTTCATCTAGCATCTTATAAGTTTTTTCTAAACCGCCTTCGCTGAAATAGTTTGGATTGGGTACTGTTTTATTTGGTTTAGAGGTAACAGTCATCAAATATTTTACTTTTTCCATATCTTTTTCATCACGGGAAAAATATTGACATTCACGGTAACTTCCTGAGTCCATAACATATATCTCATCGAAGATATCAAAATCTTTATCAGCAAAAAGGCGACATTTAATTTTAGAAATATCAAGACCTTTCTTTTTGGCAAATTCAATTGTTTTTATTTGGGGTGGTTCATTAATGTTAAATGATTCGAATCCGGCTGAATCAACTGTAGCTATTTTGTTTGATTTATCAATTTTATCTTTAAGTATTCCTTCTGCTAAAGGCGAGCGACAAATATTCCCCATACTTACAAATAATATATTCTTCATAGTGTCCTCCATTTTTTGGTTATCTAAATCGTGCAATTTTCAAAAACTATTATTAATAGATAATGAAAATTTAAAGTTACAAAATTATTAGTAATATAACAAATAAAAATAGAAAATATTACAATTTAATTTTCTTTTCAAGTTCTTCAACAAAGGTTCTGAATTGCTTGTCGGTATCAATCAAATTATTAACAGTTCTACAGGCATGGAGAACTGTTGCATGGTCTTTGTTACCACAATGTAATCCAATTGTTGCCAAAGAAGATTTAGTATGTTTTTTAGAGAAAAACATAGCTAATTGTCTTGCTTGAACGATTTCACGCTTTCTTGTTTTTGAATTTATCATATCAAGAGTGATATCGAAATAATCACATACGATTTTTTGTATATAATCTATTGATATTTCGCGAGATGTATTTTTAACAAATTTGTCAATCATTTTCTTAGCAAGTTCAATTGTGATTGCTTTTTTGTTAAGTGATGATTGGGCTAATATTGATATTAGTGCTCCTTCGAGCTCTCGCACATTTGTGGTTATACTATATGCAAGATATTCAATAACATCATAAGGCATTTTAATGCCATCATAATATAATCGTTTTTGTAGAATTGCAATTCGTGTTTCAAGATCAGGAACTTGAAGATCAGCTGCTAATCCCCATTTAAACCTTGAAAGGAGACGTGGTTCCAATCCTTTCATTTCAACGGGTGGTTTGTCAGCAGTAAGTATTATTTGCTTTCCGTTTTGGTGTAATTGGTTGAAAATATGGAAAAAGACGTCCTGAGTTTTTTCTTTTCCTGCTAAAAACTGAATGTCATCAATTATCAAAACATCAATCATTTGATAAAAATGAATGAAATCATTTTGATTGTTATTTCTGACGGATTCAATATATTGTCCAGTATATTGTTCTGTACTTACATAGAGTACAGTTTTATTTGGAAAATTATTTTTTACCTGAAGCCCAATAGCATGTACCAAGTGAGTTTTTCCTAAACCAACATCACTATATATTAATAGTGGGTTGAAAGATGTTTTACCTGGATTTTCAGCTACTGCATATCCTGCTGAACGTGCAAGGCGATTACAATCACCTTCGATAAAATTATCAAAAGAGTAATCTTCTATAAGTTGTGATTGAACGTTAATCTTTTTTAAGCCTGGTATAATAAATGGATTTGGAATGTCTTTTGATTTTCCTCCTTGATTAATGTCAATTGGCATTGAAACAGGACGGTTCTTTGTTGCTATTTTTTCAGACGTGGGTATGTTTATCGTGTATGGTTTTGAATTATTATAAGAATTATCCATTATTATGCTATATTCAAGCCTACCTTCATTTCCTAATTCTTTTTTGATCGTTTTTTTTATGAGATTAATATAATGCTCTTCTAACCATTCATAAAAAAACTGACTGGGAACCTGTATAGTTAAAATGCTATCTTTTAACTTGATAGGAGTAATCGGTTCGAACCATGTTTGATAACTTTGGTAATGGATGTTATCTTTAATTATTTTTAAACAGTTTTCCCAAACTTCAGTGTGAACTTTCACCATTTACTTGATAATTTAATTTTTTGGCTTATAATTTAATTATTAATTAATACAATTAATTTTGATTAATGGTATATATTGACAATCAACAAATTTGTCTGATCCTGACAATAATAATTTTGATATGAACAAATGTGCAACAAAAAAAGTTAAAAAAAAAGTTTTTTTACTATTGTTTTTTAATTTAATTTATTGTATGTAGTCAATAATTGATTTTACATAATACATGGTGTTCACTCTGACCTTAAATAAGTTATTTCTAAATTGTTTATTTTATTAAATTTTTCATAAATTTTATTGGAATCTCTTTTTCGAACAATAAATTCTAACGAACATGAAATTTCAAATTTTTGATTTGACTGTTGTAGATTTTCTTCTTTCAAAATCCTCATAACATCGTTCATTAAAAGATACGGGAAATCTACTCTGTAAAAATCATTTACAGTCTTTGTAATGATTTTGGTGTTTTCTAAAGAGTCCTGTGCAGCCGCCTTATATGCATTAATGAGACCTCTGACACCAAGTTTTGTTCCACCGAAATATCTTGTAACTACTATTAAAATATTAGTTAAATCTTTTGATCTTATTTGACCAAAGATTGGCTTTCCGGCAGTTCCTGATGGCTCACCATCATCATTTATTCTGTACACAGATTTATCAAAACCCAAACAATATGCATAACAATGATGGCGGGCATCATGGTATTTGTTTTTTACAAAATCCATTTTTCCTTTTATATCTTCTTCTGATTCTACATGAAAAGTTTCAGCAATAAATTTACTGCCCTTGTCTTTATAAAATCCGGTAGATTCTTTGACAATTGTTTTATATGTGTCTTTAATTTCTAACAATATTTTGAAAAATATTTTGTTTTTCTCAGATATAAAATGGATTTTTTAAGAAATCAAAATTAAGAATTGTATTTTATAAAAAGGCAATAATTGTAATTTAGAAATTATTTAAATTGAGTGTCGAAAATTCTTAATTTGAATTGAATTATTAAATGCTAAATGATATTAATAATATTGCACAGATCGAAAGTGAAATACCAATCCAATTTGTTATTGATAGTTTTTCTCTAAAAATAAAAAGTCCTGCTAAAGCTGATAAAGTAACAATTCCGACATTATTAATTGGAAATAAAACCGAACTTTGAAATACACCCATTGCCATTATCAAAAAATAGGTTGTACTGAAATTCATTATACCAAGAATACTACCGCCAATTATATTTTTTACTTTTATTTTTTGTTTGATTTTTATGAATTTTATTAACAACACCAGAATTCCTAAAATAAATGAAATTAAGAAAATGATTGAAAGAAATAAAATTGTTTCATCATTAACAAAATAATGTTCTGTATATTTTAGAATCCCATCAATTGAACCATTTCCCAAAAATAAAAGAAAAGGTAAATAAAAATAGGCTGATGAAATTTTTAGCTTTCCCCCTTTCTTCATTGTAAAATAAAAAGCAAATAAAGCTGCAATAATTCCAATTATTTTTAAAAGACTAAATGAATCACCTAATAATACAACCCCAACTCCAACAGGAATTATTACAGACATTTTGGATGAAACAGCAGTAATTGCAACTCCAACTTTTTGTGACGAATACGCAAAAAGTAAAAATGTTATAATAAATAGGAATCCTAAAACAATAGCATAAGGCAACCAATCTGCTTCCAATATCGAACTGATTGAAAAATATTTTGGATAAATAGTTAAACCGAATAACGTTCCAATAATATAATTGGTGGTTATGGCTTGCATATTATCAATACCGATTTTTTTGAAATATTTTAAAAGTACTAGTATTCCACTAGAAATTATTATGGCAGAAATGAGATATAACATTTAATTATGTGTTTTCTTGTTTTAAAATTGTAAACATAATAACTTTGTAGGAAAATTATGGAAAAATGAATGATGTTTTTATTAAAATTAATGAACTTTCGTTAAAGTATAGAGATTATACAGCCGAAAATCTATCGAAACTTGTTAAAATAAAATCTTTAAGTCAGGATGAAAAGTTAGTTCAGTTAGAATTAAAACGCCAGATGGAAGAAGCTGGTTTTGATGAAGTAAAAACTGATGGTCTTGGAAATGTGATTGGTAGAATAGGTAATGGGAAAAAAATAATTGCAATTGATGGACACATGGATACAGTTGATATTGGGAATATCGAAAACTGGAACTTTGATCCAATGGGTGGTGAAATCAAAAATGGTTTTGTTCATGGAAGAGGCACAGTTGATCAGAAAGGAGGAATTGCCTCATTTGTAACAACAGGAAGAATATTAAAGGAGCTGGGTTTTGATAAAGACATGACAGTATATTTTGTTGGTAGCGTTATGGAAGAAGATTGTGATGGGCTTTGCTGGAAATATATTATTGAAGAAGATAATATAAAACCTGATTTTGTAATTAGTACTGAACCGACAAATTTGAATATCTACCGTGGACATCGTGGCAGAATGGAAATGCAAGTAAGTTTTTATGGCGTTTCTTCGCATGGCTCAGCACCCGAACGGGGCGAAAATGCAATTTATATGGCTTCCCGAATTGCTCTGGAAATTGAAAAACTAAATGACCGATTAAAATATGATGATTTCCTGGGAAAAGGAAGTGTTACTATTTCCGAAATTATCTCTAAAAGCCCTTCTTTATGTGCTGTTTCTGATTTTGCCAGATTTCATCTTGATAGAAGATTGACCTGGGGGGAAACAAAAGAATCTGCTGTTAAGGAAATTGAAGAATTGATTAAGGATTTAAAAGCCAAAGTTTCAGTTCTTAAATATTCAGGAAAAGCATATACAGGCTTGGTGTATGGAATGGAAAAATATTATCCTACATGGAAAATCCATGAAGATCATAAAATTGTTCAAACAGGGGCTAAGGCATATAAAAATCTTTTCAAGAAAAATGTAGAAATTGATAAATGGACTTTTTCTACTAACGGAGTAACAATTAATGGAATTTATGGAATTCCGACAATAGGTTTTGGACCGGGAAATGAAGTACTGGCTCATGCACCAAACGAAAAAGTTCTTGTTGATGATTTAGTTATTGCTTCTGCGTTTTATACGGCTTTTTTGTACGAAATGGGTGAAAAATAGATTGTATTTATTCAATTTAAAACTCATTTAAAGACACAGATTAACAGATTTCATTAAATTTATCCAATAATAATTAATGAGACTTTTGGTGAATGCTTTTGTTAATTAAATTTGAAAAAATCATGAATATCAAAAATAGAATTGAAAAATTACAGCAAATAAAATCAAATTTGTATAAAAAAGATTTTCTTCTTACATGGGAGAAAAGTGAAAGTGATTTGAAAATGATTCTTGAAATAGCTGATATTCTTAAAGAGCTGAGAAAGCAAAATATTTCTTTAAAAGTTTTCGATTCGGGATTGGCGGTTTCTGTTTTTAGAGATAAGTCGACCAGAACAAGATTTTCTTATGCTTCTGCTAGTAATTTATTAGGCTTGGAAGTTCAGGATATGGATGAAGAAAAATCCCAGATTACTCATGGCGAAACAGTTAGAGAAACTGCAAACATGATTTCATTTTTATCAGATTTTATTGGAATTCGTGATGATATGTTTCTTGGCGAAGGAAACAAATATATGAACGAAGTTGCTGATGCTCTTGATGAGGGTTTTAAAAATAATGTTTTACCATCTCGACCAGGAATTATAAATCTTCAATGCGACAAAGATCACCCAACTCAATCAATGGCTGACTTGCTGCATTTGAAAAATCATTTTGGTTCACTCGAAAATTTGAAAAACAAAAAAATTGTAATGAGCTGGGCGTACTCACCAAGCTATGGAAAACCATTGTCTGTCCCTCAGGGAATTATTGCTCTGATGTCTCGTTTTGGGATGAACATCGAATTCGCTTATCCTGAAGGATATGATGTTATTCCTGAAATTGTTGATATTGCAAGAAATAACTCAAAAAAAAGTGGTGGTAGTTTTAATATCAGCCATTCGATGAAGGACGCTTTGAAAGATGCAGATATCGTTTATCCGAAAAGTTGGGCTCCTTTTCATATAATGCAAAAACGAACAGATTTGTTAAAAACAGATGATAGAAACGGTCTTGATGAACTTGAAAAATCATGCCTTATCGAAAATGCAAAATATGAAAAATGGGAGTACAATGAAGATAAAATGAATTTTACAAAAAATAAAAATGCTCTTTATATGCATTGTCTTCCTGCAGATATTTCAGATGTTTCCTGCAAAAAAGGCGAAGTAAGTGTTGATGTTTTTGAAAAATACAGAATTCAAACTTATCAAGAAGCAGGATTTAAACCATATATAATTGCTGCTATGATGTTTGCTAATAAATTTGAAAATCCATCATCAGTTTTAAAAGATATTTTAAATAGAAATTTAAAAAGAGTAGGAGTTTAAAAATAAAAAATAGAGCAATCTGGTTTGTAAATTGTCAATTAGAAATATTTTCTAAGTCTTTTTTCTTTTTAAAAAATTCCCATAAACATTTTCTAATATTAATGCACCATCCTGAATTACAATTTCCCCATTTTTAATAAGATGTTTTACAGCACCTTTTGTTTTAAAATTTTCAAAAATATTAATATCACAATTTTGATGATGAGTTTTTGCTGAAATAATATTTTCTTTTTCAGGATCCCAAATTATCAAATCTGCATCTGATTTTTCTGCTATTTTACCTTTTTGGGGATAAAGACCAAATATCTTTGCTGTCTGTGTCGAAGTTATGTCAACAAAACGATTTAATGAGATTTTATTTTTTAGTACTCCAAAAGTGAAAAGCAATACAAGTCTGTGCTCAATACTTCCTGCACCATTTGGGATTTTCCGAAAATCAGTAATCCCAAACTCTTTTTGTTTAAGTATAAAAGGACAATGGTCAGTTCCGATTGTTTGAATTGTTCCATCGAATATTGCTTTCCAAAGTGCTTCATTATCTTCGTGCTTACGCAGGGGAGGACTGAGTACAAAAGGAGAGGTTTTATTGAATTCCCCTTCGTATTTCATGTCATTTAACAAAAGATAATGAGGACAGGTTTCTGCAAAAACAATTTGTCCTTTTTTTTGAGCTTCTTCGATATATTTTAGTGATTCTTTTGCAGAAACATGAACAATATACAGTGGACAGTCAGCAATTTTTGCAAGTTCAATAGCTTTTTTTACAGCTTTAAATTCCATCTCCGGGGGACGAGATTTTGGATGAAACTCCGGACTGAGATTTTCGCTTTCTGCAAAGGAATTTCTAAGTATTTCAATATCATCACCCAATTCACAATGCGAAGTAACAATCCCTCCGGCTTTTCCGACAGCTTTCATGACTTCCAAAATGTCTTTATCATCAAGACCAATAGTGTTTTTGTAAGCCATATAAATTTTAAATGAATTAATGCCCTCGTTTTTAATGATAGAAATTATCTCTTTCTCAGTTGTTTTTGTCCATTTTACTGGGCTTACATGAAAAGAATAGTCAATGATTGAATTTTTTGCTTCCTCTTTTCTTTTATTCAAAGCATCAGTCAGAGATTGATCTTTTTGAGGAGTAACAAAGTCAATCATCGTTGTTGTTCCACCAAATAAAGCAGCTTTACTTCCCGATAAAAAATTATCTGAAGAAAAACCTGCAGGAGATGGTAAGTGCATGTGAACATGGGGATCTATTCCACCTGGGAAAACATAACAACCTGTTGCATCAATAATTGTATTTGTTTCTGAGTCTGGTTTTATGTTTTCATCGATCTTAATAATTTTCCCCATTTCAGACAAAATATCTGCTTTTATGCTGATATCAGAATTTATTATTTGACCGTTTTTTATTAACAGTTTCATTTTTGTACAATAAATATTAAAGTTTTTTTATAAATAAATTGTTTTCACCTTCTTTAAAACCAATTTTCTTTAAATACCTGATATGTTTTTGTGTGATGCTTCTGGTAATCACTTTTTGATAACCTTCTTCAATAAAATATTCTTTAAGGTGCTGATAAACATATTTGCCGTTCTTGTGGTCTCTATATTCGGGGATTACATAATCAAGACCTACTTTCAGTACATCTTTATTTTCTCTATGTGCCAGGAATATTCCACTGACAATCATATTTCGTAACACAAAAAAGCTTACAGTGTTTTTTTTCGGTATGTACTTAAAATCAGGAAAGAATTTTTTAATATCATCGTTATAGTATAACAAAAATTTGAGCAAATATTTGTTGTTTCCTCTAACTTCCAAAGTGTCGAAAAGGCGACTTTTATTGTAAATTTTATATAAATAATAAATATCAACTGAAAAGATAAACCCATTGAGAATCATTACAGGAAAAGCTTCGATTAAAAATCCGTAAATTGAAAATGATAAGGCACCAACCAGATTAATCCATCTAAATTTAACAATCGAATTCATTGCCATTGATAAAGCAATTATTCCTGATGCTGTGTAACCAATCCATTGTAATATTTGTGGTTCCATCTTTTAATTTTTATTAATTAATTGTTATTAAAAGCTGATAGTTTGTTTTTATAACTTGCTCCAAAGTCTTAGAGATTGTTCTTTTGTGAACTTTTGGATTTCTTCTTCATCAACATTTTGAATAATTTTGTCTTTCACAATCAACTTACCATTTGAAATTACATGCTGAATATGTCTTGAACTTAAACCGAAAATAAAATGACCAAGGAAATTATTTTCATTTATTTCCGTTGGACTGTCATAATCAAAAATTACAAGATTGTTTTCATTATCACCTTTAAGGTTATTTGTTTTTAAATAGTTGTGAGCTTTCCTAAATCTTACATAAGATGATGAGAAATCAATTTTGTCAAAACCTTGGCCAACAAAATATGCAGCCTGAGCACTTCGTAGCATGTCGCTGTGCATTCCATCAGTTCCTAGCATAATATTTTTTCCTAATCCTTCAGAATTAAAATATCCTACATTATTATTCAGATTACTTTCTGTGTTTTGAACAACAAAAGCTTTTGAGTTTTTAATCAAATTCCGTTCATTTTTATTGATTTTCAGGCAATGTACTAGAATTGATTTTGAAAAGTTAAGAATTCCATAATCATTCAATCTTTCAACAACTCGTTTATTATGATTTTCAACACAATGTTGCTGGTCATAAATATCTTCTGCCACATGAATATGAATTCCCGAATTATATTTATTCATCAGGTCTGATGCTTTTTGCAGTGTGTTGTCACCAACAGTAAAAGAAGCATGTAAGCCAACAAGACCTTGATTTTGTTTTAAATAATTTTCTGTTTCTGCAAGACCTGATTCTGCTTTTTCAATTCCATCTCTATCTGTAATTTCATAACACAACAAGTGACTAATACCTACTTTTTCAAAAGCTTTGGCAATTACATCAAGAGAGCCGGTAATAAAATTTGGTGATGCATGATGGTCAATTACAAAAGTAGATCCGGCTTTTGCACAAGCTATTGCAGTTGCTAATGCGCTTGCTTCTATCATGTCTTTATCCAGAGCTTTGTCAATTTTCCACCAGATATATTTTAATATTTCATAAAAATTATTAGGGCTTTTTTGTGGAGCAGGCATTCCTCTCGAAAGAGTTGAATATACATGATGATGCCCTACAGCAAAAGATTTTGTTACAAGTTTTCCTTTGCAGTCGATTGTTTTATCGTATGAATTTATTTTGTCAGGATCAGTAATAAATTCTATATTTCCATTTTCTCCTTCACCAACAAGAATATTGGTTTTTGAGAAATGGAGGTTTTCCCAATTTATGTATGTTGCGTTTTTTAAGAGTATTGACATGCTATTATTTATTTTTTTTTCTCCTCATCGGAAGTTTAAATCTCTGTTTTCCATCGAATTTACAAAGTGCATTTGCTATAGCTCCGGCTGTTGGAACCAGTCCGATTTCGCCAATTCCTTTTGCTCCATAAGGACCAACAGGGTCTTTTACTTCAACACCTTTTACAATTATTTTTGGAGTTTCGTGTGCTCGCAAAATCCCTAAATCCCGATATTTGTCACTTAACAAATATCCGTTTTTCATTGGTAAGTCCTCTGTCAAAGCATATCCTAATCCCATGTGAACAGCACCCTGAATTTGTCCTTCGAAAAGCATGGGATTCATTATTTTACCAGCATCATGTGCAGCGATTATTTTTTCAACATTTCCATTATCATCTAAAATGCAAACTTGTGCAGCATAGCCATAAGAATAATGAACTACAGGGTCTTCATTATTAGAACCGGGTTTGCTTGTCCAATCGCAAATAAATTCTCCCTGATAAGTTTTTCCGCTTAACTGTTTTAATGATTTAGTTTTTAAATCTTCTTTTAATGATTTTGAAGCATTAATAACTGCAAGACCCACTAAAGCTGTTGCTCGCGATGATGTGGTCATTCCAGTTTTTATCTGGTCTTTGGTGTCAACAACGACTTCAATAATTTCGGGAGTTATTTCAGTTTCCTGACAAAGAGTTTGAAGAGCCATATTATGAACTCCTTGTCCCATCTCAGTCCAGCCGTGTGAAAGAATGATATTATTTTCAGAAATAATTTTAATTTTCACTTTTGACTCATCATTCATCCCGTTTCCAACACCTGAATTTTTTATTCCACAAGCTAATCCGGCATATCTGGCATTTTTAAAATCTTCTTTAACAGTTTCGAGACAAGCTCTGATTCCTACACCGAAAACTTTTTGTCCCGTTGAAGTTCGCAATCCATCAATAAGTGCATTGTCATAACGAAATTGCCAACGATTGAACCCTGCTTGTTTGCAAATATCATCAAGGCAAACTTCCAATGCAAAAGTAACCTGATTAGCTCCAAACCCGCGCATGGCACCACAAGGAATATTATTTGTGTAAACAGTTTTGGCTTCAATATCAATTGCCGGAATAAAATACCCTCCGGCAGCATGACCTGCAACGCGCTCAAGAACTTTATCGCCGACAGATGCATAAGCTCCTGTGTCGCCAACTGCTCGCAGTTTCAGAGCTGTAAGTTTACCGTTTTCATCGGCAGAAACTTTCATGTTCATAAAAACTGGGTGGCGTTTGGGATGAAGCTTTATTGATTCACTTCTCGAAAGCGTAAGTTTAATCGGTTTATTTAATAAAAATGCAAACAAAGAAGCATGACCCTGAACACTTAAATCTTCTTTTCCACCAAATCCTCCACCATTTGGAACTTGCGTAACTCTTACTTTTTTCTCGAGTAAACCGAGTATCATTGCCACCTGACGACGGTCTTCATAAACACCCTGACTCTGACTAAAAAGTTCTATTCCTCCTTTTCCGTCAGGGCGAGCAACCGCAGATTCTTTCTCCAGAAATCCATGCTCTATACGCTGAGTCTCGAATTTTCCCGATGAGATATATTTAGATTTAGCAAAAACTTCTTCTACATTTCCAATGGAAAATTGGCTGGTGTTAAAATTGTTTGGACTTTCGGGATGAACCCGATTTCCATAAATAGCTTCAAGAACATCGGTTTCAGGTTTTAAAACTTCGTATTCAACTTCGATTAAATTTATGGCTTCGTGAGCAATTTTAGTTGTGTCTGCAACTACTCCGGCAATAACATCACCAATATAATGAGTGATGTTGCCTTCTCCTATCATTACTGACCAATCTTGCAAAATTAGACCCACTTTTTTTTCTCCGGGAATATCTTTTGCAGTAAATATTTTATGGACACCTGAAAGTTTTTCTGCTTTTTCTGTATTTATTTTCAGGATTTTTGCTTTTGGATAATCACTGAACTTTAATGCTGAAAACAACATTCCTTCAAAACTAATATCATCAACAAAATTTCGTTTGCCAAGTGCAGTTTGATAAGCATGATATTTTGGATGAGAAACACCAACTTTCCCGGAAGTTTTGGTGATTTCTAGTATTTGATTTTTTTGTAATGCTTCAGCTGCAAATTTTATTGCATCTTCAATTTTTTTATAACCGGTGCACCGACAAAGATGTGGTTTGATAGCTTTTTGAATTTCTTCGATTGTTGGGTTTGGATTGTTTTGCAAAAGCACTTTTGTGCGAGTGATAAATCCGGGTGTACAAAACCCACATTGCACAGCTCCTTTGTTAACAAATGCTTTTGCGATTGTATCTTTTATATATTCTGGGAAACCTTCGGGAGTGAGAATTTCCGCTCCTTCAAGTGTTCGCATTTTTGTAACACATGATAATTTTGCTTTTCCATTTATCTCAACAGTGCAGGCTCCGCAAACTCCCTCTCCTGAACATCCGTCTTTTACAGAAGTGAGTTTTTGGTCGTTTCTAAGATAATCCAAAAGCGTTTTATCTGGATTGCCTAAATATGATTTTTTTATTCCGTTTAATATAAATGTTATCATTAAAAAAGTTTTTTCATTTCCTTGATTGATGGTTTAATAGATTCTGAAATATTAAATATTTTTTTTACTGAACTCAAATCTTTAAGACCACTTCCGGTAAGTAAAACAATATTATTTGAGTTATCAGCTATTTGATTATTTTTGGAATATGACAATAATCCTGCAAAAGCAGCTGCAGCAGCAGGTTCGGAAAAAATTCCTGTGTTTTTTGATAATATTAAAGAAGCTTTTATTATCTCATCATCAGAAACGGATAAATAATTCCCCAGATAAGTTCTGATGAAATGCTGAGCCATATAAAAGTTTCTTGGAATGTCAACAGAAATTGAATCAGCAATAGTTGAGCTACTTTTACTGATGAACTTTTCTTTAGAGATATTTCGAATTAAATTATTACTACCATCAGATTGAATAGCAATAACGCAAGGAATTTTATTTATAATTTTTAGTTTTAACAAATCTTCAAAACCTTTATAAACACTGGAAATTATCACACCATCACCAACAGGGACAAAAATATTGTCGGGAACAGTATAATTCATTTGTTCAAATAATTCGAAGGAAACAGTTTTTTTACCTTCTATTGTTAGAGGATTAAAAGCTGTGTTGCGATTATACCAACCAAACTCTTTGCTTGCTTCAACACTCAAATCAAAAGCATCATCATAATTTCCTTTGATAAGAATAATTTTGGCTCCATACATAATTATTTGAGTGAGCTTAGCAGCCGGTGCTGTCTCTGGAACAATAATTATAGCTTTTTGCCCTTGCGAAGCACAAATGCCTGCAAGTGAAGAACCTGCATTTCCAGTTGAAGCTGTTACAATAGTATTAAATCCATTTTCTTTCGCATAAGCTGAAACAATTGCTGATGCCCTGTCTTTGAACGAAAAAGTTGGATTTTGAGAATCATCTTTCAAAAAAAGATTAAAAGGTAATTTTGAATTATCAATTTTTTTTATTGAATACAAAGGAGTGTTGCCAATACGCAAATTGGGGAGGCTATCAAGTTTTTGTATTGGTAAAAGATCAATAAAATTATTTTGTTTTAATTGAGAAAACCCTGAAATTTCATTTTTGAGATTTTCATAATCATAAACAGTTTTTAAAACTCCTTTTGGCGGAGAAGTTGCTGAATTTGTTTTTTCGCAATCTGGACATAAGTATTTTGCTTCATGTTTGTTGAAACGATTTCCGCAGTTGATGCATTGAAAAATGTGATCAGTCTTTTTCATTA